>JAIMBL010000079.1 GCA_023511615.1 Leptolyngbyaceae cyanobacterium HOT.MB2.61 | reverse complement strand
GCTTAAGTTCCAGCGAGTTTCAAGATGTAACCATCAACCTTCTCAAAGCTCGTGAAATACTTTTTCAGCAAGCCCTACTTAACAACTCACACAACTAACAACTCACAACTCCCTCATGCCTACTAGCTCTGAACAACTCGCAGTGTTCCTTGATATTGCTACGGAAGCTGCTTTAACAGCGGGTGTCATTTTGCAGGATTACCTGGGTAATCTGGATGCGATCGAGGAGAAAGGTCGTCCTGGCGATTTGGTGACGGAGGCAGACCGGAAGGCAGAGTCAGAAATTCTGAAAGTGCTCCGTCGTCATGTACCGGGGCATTGCATTCTGACGGAGGAATCGGGGCAGGTGGGTAGTCTGGACAGTGAGTTTTTTTGGGCGATCGACCCACTGGATGGTACCACCAATTATGCCCATCAATACACGGTTTCGGCGGTTTCCATTGGGCTGATGATTGAAGGAGTACCCCAGGTGGGAGTCATCTACGATCCTTTTCGACGGGAACTGTTTCGAGCAGCCAGAGGGCTGGGAGCAACTCGCGATCGCCACCCAATCCATGTTTCGAAAACGGCTGAATTGAGCAGAAGCCTGCTGGCAACTGGTTTTGCCTACGATCGCCGCCAGACTACTGACAACAACTATGCCGAGTTTTGCTACCTGACCCACCTGACCCAGGGGGTGCGGCGGGGAGGATCAGCCGCATTAGACCTGGCCTATGTTGCCTGTGGCAGATTTGATGGCTATTGGGAACGGGGTCTGTCGCCCTGGGATGTAACTGCGGGGATTATTCTTCTGGAGGAAGCTGGGGGAAAGGTGACTGCCTATGATGGCAGTCCTTTTCAAATTGATTCTGGACGAATATTGGCGACCAACGGTTACATCCATACCAGCCTCAGCACAGAGCTACAGCGAGTCCCCTCCCTCACCATTTGGACAGATCTCAGCAAGTTTAGTAAGCTAAGCTAACGTCAGCCTGCCCAGGCAGTATTACACTAGAAGCAATCAACGGCGGGTAAGCATACGTACCATGTCTTTTCAAATTGAGCGAGGGCTTTTTCTCCTGGACTTTACCGATTACCATGCAATTTTAGGTATCCCAGTTGACGCTGACATCAAAGACATTCGGAAACGGTATCTCAAGATCGCTCGACGTCTACACCCAGATAGCTGCATATCTGAGAGCGAATCAGATAAACAGCGTGCCAGTCAATTGTTGTCAAAACTGGTTAATCCGGCTTGGGAGAAGCTGTCTCAAGAAAAAGACTGTACTGAATATGGTTTGCTTCTAAAGCTGAAAGGACAGCAGGCTCTGCAAAAGAGGGAATCGCTAGAATTGGTCAGCAGTCTGGCGAAGCAGCTTGCTACCACCAACAATCCCGACCACTTCTACCAGGCATCCTTAAAGGACCTGGCCAATAAGCAATACGACTACCTGGATCAGACCCTGGAATTAACCGCCCAGATCAGCGAGTTGAATCTGGTGTATCTGATGCGCAAGGAAAGCAGCGGTGGCCTGGCACTCGATGAACCGAAAAAGACGATTTATACAGGCAGCAATATTCCAGATTCCACCCAGACATCAACCAGATCAACCGCCACTGCTCCGAGCCCACCTCCTAAACGAGAATCCTTTTCTGATCAGTACTACCGTCGGGCCGAAGCCCTGGCTGAGAAGGGTAACTTTGCCCAGGCGATCCTGGAACTGCGGGACGCTTTGAAGATTGAACCGAATAATAGCCGCTGCCATAGCTTGCTGGGGGTGATTCATCTGCGGCAAAATCAGTTGCCAATGGCACGGGTACACATTAACAAAGCGCTGCAAATTGATCCTCAAAATGAGATGGCCTTAGCAGTCAAGCAAAAGCTAGAGCAGGGACAGAGCGGTACAGGGAAAGCAGCAAGTACTACAGGAGGAGCAAAAACAACTCCTAAAGCGTCACCTAAGCCGAATAAGCCTAATGATCAGTCTGGTGGCGGTTTATTTGGTTTATTTGGTGGGAAGAAGAAGTAATGGTTTACCAGTCTCCCGCAGGAGCAAGGGATTTACTACCCCTGGATGTGGCTCAAAAGCGTTGGATTGAGGACCGCTTGCAGCAGGTATTTCATTGCTGGGGCTATCACCGTATCATCACTTCTACCCTGGAACGGTTAGATACCCTGATGGCGGGGGGCGCAATTCAGCGATCAACGGTGATTCAGCTTCAGGAATCGGAAGAGGAAGAACTGGGTCTGCGACCCGAATTGACTGCCTCGATCGCCCGTGCCGCTGTTACTCGAATGGCCGGTGCAACCCTCCCCCTGCGCCTCTACTACAATGCCAATGTTTTCCGCCGCGCCCATGAAGGTAGCCATAGCCGCCAGCAGGAGTTTTACCAGGCAGGTGTTGAACTGCTGGGAACGGGGGGATTACTGGCAGATGCCGAGATTCTGTTGCTGTTGATAGATGGTTTGAACTCCCTGGGATTGCAACAGTGGACGCTGGTGCTGGGTGAAGCAGGTTTGACGCGATCGCTCCTCGCCTCTTTTCCCTTAGCGGTGAGGGATCAGGTGCGATGGGCGATCGCCCACCTGGACCGCATCACCCTCGAAACCCTCTCCCTCACCCCCGAATTGCGCGAACAGGCGTTGATGCTGCTCGATTTGCGTGGTCGCCCCAGTGACGTGTTACAAAAGGTTGCCAGCCTCAAACTCGATGCCTACCAGCGAAAAGCCCTCGACAATCTGAAGTCCCTGATCGAACTGCTAGAAAAAAGTAATTCTCTCCCTTCCACTCCCCACCCTTCCCCCTCCCTCATCCTCGACCTCAGCCTGATCCGCACCTTCGACTACTACACCGGTATTGTATTTGAAGTTGTTAGCCCCAGTGAGGCAGGGCTTCAAATTCTGGGCCAGGGTGGACGTTACGATCAACTCCTTGGACTCTACCATCCTCAAGGACAGAGCTACCCTGGCATTGGGTTTTCTCTACAGATCGAACAACTCCATCAAATTTTGCTGCCGACCGGGCAACTGCCTCAGCAAACCCCTGGTAGCGAGTGGTTGGTCGTACCAGACAGCCCCCAGGCTTACACCGCAGCTCTAGCCTATGCCCAGAACTTGCGTCACTCAGACAGTCTCGCCAGAGTCGAGCTAGACCTGGGTGGACGAACTTCAGCCGAAATTTATGATTATGCTCGCCACCGACGCATTGCCCAAATTGCCTGGGTCAAAACTGGAGAAGACCCTGTGATTGAAACAGTCAACCATCAGCCATAAAGTATGGCTATTGCCACTAGGCTCAGGGCGGGGTGCAGGGTGGGGCCTCCGGCAATGTGCTGGGTTTGCAACTCTTCTGCCAGGGATTGGGACTGTTTCAGCAGTTCCTCTGTTTTCATGCTGGCGGCGATGGTGTTTAATCGAAACCGACTGACACAGGTTGTCACTTATTCGCTTGTTCCAGTTCTCCTGGCTTGCCGGTGAAAGAGGAGCGTAAGCTCCTCTTTCATCTAAAACAAAATCCCTGGAATATTGATTTTATTTTGGTGATCAGCGTCGCTTATCACCAAACTCTCAGGAGAGCCCTTGTTCCATTCGCTTCTTCAAGAGGCGAATCCTATTGCCTCGACCTGAGATGGTAGCGGAGTCCTTCTCAATCTCCACAAACAGTTTGCCAGAGAAAAAATTGCTGGGTGCAGGACGAGAATAAACTGTGAATTCATCCAACTTTCCAGCTTCCCTGTAACCCAACTGTTCCAGAGTTTGATTCAATTTTTTAAGAAACGCTCCCCGATTTTTAATGGGAAGCGTAAGCGTTTGATGACTGTTGAAATAGGCACCAACCAACCCTGCTACTAAACCCAATAAAATACTCACCTGAAAAGGATTAAACGCCAGTTCAGTTCCAATCCCCTGATCAATCACAAATGCTGCAATCAAGGTTGTACCGACGAAGTAGAACAAAAACGTTGGAACAAACCCTGGGCCTTTCATGACGGTTCTCCTGTCCGGTGGTTTCTGGGAGACGAAAGTTGTGAGTACTGAATAAAGTCAAATAACTGATGCGCCATTTGTAGCTTACTGCATGGTTCGATCGCCTGTTGCCGTCCCTCACTATCGATGAAAATGGCCTGGTTTACATCACTGCCAAATCCACTGCCCGGCTGGTCGATGGGGTTAGCAGCGATCGCGTCCAGTTTCTTTCGCTTTAGCTTTTCTATGGCGGGCGGCACGATATCTCCACTTTGCGCAGCAAACCCAATCAATTTCTGATGGGGCTGCTTCAGGCGACCAAGTTCTGCGGCAATATCGGGAACCGGTTGCAGTGGCAGGTTTTCAGGCAGGGCAGCCTTGGGCAATTTCTCTGAGCTACAGGTGGATGGCTTCACATCTGCAACCGCCGCGGCCATAATTGCCCAATCCGCATGGGGAAACCATTCCAGTAATGCCCGACGCATTTCGTCAGCACTAACCGTCGGAATCAACCGAACCTCCGGGAGCGCAACAACCGTTTCGGTTTCCATTGGGGCATGCACCAGGGTGACGGTGGCCCCGCGATGAATCGCTGCCTGGGTTAGTGCGATTCCCATCTTCCCGGTTGAGGGGTTGCCAATAAAGCGAACCGGATCCAGGTGTTCCCGGGTTCCGCCAGCGCTAATCAGCAGATGTTTGCCCGCCAGATCGCGTTTTCCCTGAGTCTGTAGGAGGGAAAGAATGTGGGGCAGAATGGCATCGGGTTCTGCCATCCGTCCCATCCCAACGCGATCGCAGGCCAGAATACCTGCCCCCGGCCCCACCCGATGATAACGAGGGTCGGTGCAAATTTGCTGCCAGTTTCGCTGAACCGACTGTTGCTCCCACATGTCTGTATTCATGGCAGGAGCCAGCAATACCGGGCAGGTAGACGCCAGTACCGTATTGGTCAGCAAATTGTCAGCCAATCCATGCACCAGCTTTGCCAGGGTATTGGCAGTGAGCGGTGCAATCACCAGTACCTCTGCCCACTCTCCCAACTCAATGTGCAGTGGGCGGGCCTGGGTTGACTGCCAGAAGTTCTGATCTGTACAGGCAGGATGACGACACAGGGTAGAAAAGGTCAGTGGAGTGACAAACTCCTGGGCTCCATCGGTCAGGATCGCTCGCACTTCAATGCCCGATTTTGCCAGCACTGAGGCCACTTCTGCCATCTTGTAGGCCGCAATGCCGCCCGTAATTCCCAGTAAAACCCGTCCCGGTTGAGCCATGAGCTGAAATAGAAACCTACGCTTCGTCGTAAGCTTCCATATCTAGCAAATAGAAGTAAGGTTCAGCCAGTTCTGGACGCCGAAACGCGATCGCCCGTAGCAGATGCCAGTCCCGCAGTTCTTCTGAAGTGGTCGTATACTCGTCTGCTTCCAGCCTGGCCGCGATCTCGGCCACATCTGCCGAAGTTAAGGTAGAGACATTCAATTGTTCAAGATCTGCCATGATCATCCTTGCACCTCCCCCCGCTGCCGAACATCAATACCAGGATGCAAATATCAGTGGATCCCCCTAATATTTTATACTCCAGGGAACCCCCTACATCCTATACTCCAGGATTTAACGCAAGCCCGTTCTCCCAGATTCATTTCTTCCTGGAGAACACTTCTTTAATAAAATTTCGCATTTGCTCCAGGACCAATGGTTGAATTTCATGCCCCATGTCAAATTCCTGGTAGCGCAAGTCCACCCCAAGAGCATTCAAACTTTCCCGCGCCTGACGAGCCGCGGCCAGTGGAACAACTATATCCTGCCTGCCGTGAACCATCAGCACTGGTGGAAACGAAGTCGCTTTGGGTTGAAGTGGGGCGTGCAGGTAACCACTCAACACCATCAGCCCCGCGAGAGGAAAGTTTAAGCCCACATCCAGCGTCATTGCCCCTCCCTGGGAAAATCCACCCAGAACAGTGTGAGAAAGTGGAATTCCGGTTTGCTCAGGTAGAGAATTCAACAAATGAGTCAACGATTGGCGGCTGGTTGTAAGGTCGGGACGGTTATAAAATCCTGGCGTACTCTGGAAATTAAATTCAGGTGTAAAGTCATACCACATCCTCCCTCCCGGTGCGTGGGGATGGACAAAGGGCGCATCCGGGAAAACCATCTGGAAATTGGGCAGGTTGATAAAGCTTGCCAGCCCCAAAACATCCTGAGCATTGGCTCCCCAACCATGCAAAATGACAATCAACCCCTCAGCCACCCGACCCGACGCAGGCGGAACCACAATCGTTTGTAATTGCAACTGACTTCTCCCCTTCAGAGTTTTGAGTTCTGAGTTTTGAGTTTAGGGCAAAGGGTGAAAGGAGTGGATGGGTGGATGGAGGAGTTTTGAGTTTTGAGTAAAGGGTGAAAGGAGTGGATAGGTGGATGGGTGAAGAGTGGCCAGGAATTGGGGGGCAGGGATCGGGTTTGTCAATGCCTCTTTCTGCTTCCTTCTTCCTCTCCCTCTTCCCTCCTCCGTTAAACTGATCTAGGAATTATGGAAGGGAAGAACGAACATGGCAAAGCTGGCTTTGCTGAGCGTATCAGACAAGACAGGGCTGATTGAACTGGCACAGAGTTTGGTGAATGAGTTTGGTTTTGATTTAATCAGCAGTGGTGGTACAGCAAAAGCCCTTAAAGAGGCAGGGTTGCCAGTCACTAAGGTTTCTGACTATACGGGCTCTCCTGAAATTTTGGGTGGGCGGGTCAAAACGCTTCATCCTCGGATTCATGGGGGCATTCTGGCGCGGCGAGATGTAGCCCAGGATCGGGCAGATCTGGAAGCGCAGCAAATTCGCCCCATTGATCTGGTTGTTGTTAATCTCTACCCTTTTGAGCAGACGATCGCCCAACCCGATGTTTCTCTGGCAGAGGCGATTGAACAAATCGATATTGGCGGTCCAGCGATGCTGCGGGCATCGGCAAAAAACTTTGCCCATCTGACAGTGCTGTGTAACCCTTGCCAGTATGGAGATTATCTGGAAGAACTGCGATGGAACCAGGGGGAAGCTTCTCTCGCTTTCCGTCAAAAGTGTGCCCTGGCTGCTTTTCGTCATACCGGGGCTTATGACCGCGCGATCGCTGCCTATTTAGAGGCACAGGAAGCAGGTGCGGAAGCAGATTTAGCCAAAACATCGGAGGTTTCCGCGCCAGAGTCAGCCGTCCAGAAGTTTACGGAACAGTCCTTACCCACTACATTTTCTCTGGAAGGTCAACAGATCCAGGCTTTGCGCTACGGTGAAAATCCCCATCAACCCGCCGCTTGGTATCAGACCGGAGGCGCAACTGGAGGATGGGCAGCCGCCACCAAACTGCAAGGAAAAGAACTGAGCTACAACAATCTGGTAGACCTGGAAGCGGCCAGACGCATCATCGCTGAGTTTGCCAGTCCTGATGACTCACCGGCGGCGGCAATTCTAAAGCACACCAACACCTGTGGAGCGGCCCTGGGTGAAACCCTGGCAGAAGCCTATGATAAAGCGTACAAAGCGGATCCTGTCTCTGCGTTTGGCGGCATTGTGGCACTTAACCGTCCAATCGATGCGGCAACGGCAACCGCCCTGACCCAAATTTTTCTGGAATGTATTGTTGCCCCCGGTTGTGAGCCAGAAGCCAAAGAAATTCTGGCTGCAAAGTCAAAAGTCCGTGTCTTGATTCTGCCCGATTTGAAAAGTGGTCCTGCTGAAACAGTGAAGATCATTGCGGGCGGCTTTCTGATTCAGGCGTCTGATGACCTCATCGCTAATCCCAACCAGTGGAAGGTTGTGACGGAGAAGTCGCCCACCCCTGCCCAACTGGAGGAGTTACTATTTGCCTGGAAAATTTGTAAACATGTGAAGTCTAATGCGATTGTGGTGACTCGCGATCGCACCACTCTGGGAGTTGGAGCCGGACAGATGAACCGGGTAGGCTCCGTCAAAATTGCCCTGGAGCAAGCAGGTGCAAAGGCTCAGGGAGCCGTCCTTGCCAGCGATGGTTTCTTTCCCTTTGATGATTCCGTTAGAACCGCTGCCGCTGCCGGAATTGGAGCGATCGTCCAGCCCGGTGGCAGCCTGCGTGACCAGGACTCCATCAACGCTGCTAATGAATTAGGGCTCGTAATGGTATTTACTGGGATTCGCCACTTTTTGCACTAAACTTTTTGCACTAAGTAGAGGCCAGGGGAGGTGAGAGGTAAGGCGACAGGCAACGGGCGACAAAACTCCTCCACCCATCCCCCCCTCACTCCTCTCTAACAACTCCCTATCTCCTCTAAACCTTTACCGATTGGGTAGCCAAACTGTAAAGGATGTCCAACCATCCTGGCTCGTAACGCTAATCTGCCCTTCCAATGCGGACACCATTTCTCGAACTACTGATAAACCTAACCCTGATCCTCCCAAGTCGGGAGATTCCTCCGAGCGGTAGCGGTAAAATCGGTTAAAAATGTAAGGCAGCCTATCCGGCGGAATTTGTTTGGAGTTGCGGACTATCAGTTCCACCCCACCGTTTTCCGACTGAATCTGTAACTGAATTTCCCCACCAGAATTCGTGTATTTGCAGGCATTCACGACTAACTCCTCCAAAATTCGTCTGAGCAAAAAGGGGTCAGTAAACAGTGGTGAAAGATCAGGCGCAATCTGGAGGGTGAGCCGCTGTCCCAGACTCCGTATTCGGAGTTCAAAAGGCTGTAGAAGTTCTGGCAACCAGGAATTCAGATCGATCAGCTCCAGCGTCAGCTCATAGGAACCGGACTGAATTTTGACTAGATCTAGAAAATTATTGATAAATTCAACTTCGCGATCGCACTCGCTTACTGCCAGCTCATAGTAGCGCTGTTGCAACTCCAGTGATGGTGCTAATCGCATCATCTGCAAGGCCATTTGCAAATTGTTGAGAGGGGCACGTAATCCATGCACTAAATTTCTGACACAATCCTCATCCAATTGCTGGCTTTCAGCTTCTGCTGCTTCGCTAATCACGGCGATTCTAATCATCCCGCCCTGATAGTTCACGGTTTTTGCGGCAACCTCAACCAAAACTGACGAACCATCCTTTGTGACACCCATCGTGACATAGGAACTGTCCTCAGTAGAATGGCACTTTTGCCGCACGGTTTCTTGAAACTCAGGTGCCACCAGGTCCAGGGGGCTACTATCTAAAAGCTCAGAAAGTGGATAGCCCGACTTTTCGCAAAAAGTAGCATTGCTATCAATAATTCGATTGCCGTCGTGAATTAGAATTCCCAGATCTACCATTTTTGTCTTTGTCCTCCCGGACAGTGAACATCTCAACCATCCGAAATCACTCCAAAACCACATCAAAACTGAGGGTCAGAGAGTTCTTTTTGACTCTCTCTTTACGTGTTCTACGCAGCCCCACATTCACACTCTCATTATTGAATCTCCAACTCCTTCTGGCATCCACTCCCAGAGTGAAGTTTCAAGAAGGCTTTGAGCTAGCCTGATTGGAGGAAAGGGATTGAACGCGTCATTTTGCAAGAGTAGCTTTCTATACCTGAAAGGTGTGGATAACCCAACCCCATCCTTTTGCCGAGAGATTATGCTAATTTTTATGAAGTTCCTCCAACATTCCTAACTCAATCCTATGAGCTTTGAAATCCCAGAGTCCATTAAGGTTTACAGCCAGTTTGTCCATCCGGTAATGATGTGGGTGCTGTTTGCGTTGACTTGCTATGCCCTCTACCTGGGGATAAAAGTCCGCCGTACTCGCTCCGCCGAAGGCGAAGAAAAGAAAGCTTTAATCAAAGGAAAGTACAATACCCGGCACTTTCAGATTGGCTCACTGGTGCTGGCATTGATGGTGGTGGGTTGTATTGCTGGTATGGCCGTGACCTACATCAATAACGGCAAGTTGTTTGTTGGTCCACACCTGCTCGCGGGTTTGGGGATGACCGGGTTGATTGCCATTTCAGCAGCTCTATCTCCCTTTATGCAAAAAGGGGCTGATTGGGCCCGCTACACCCACATCTTCTTGAATGTCACCATTTTGGGGCTGTTTGGTTGGCAGGCATTGACAGGTGTTGAAATTTTGCAACGCATCATCAGCAAAATGTGAGGATAGTTCTCCCAGCTTGCGGTGAAAGAGTATCTTACGCTACTCTTTCATCTAAAAGAAAATCCCTGGAGTATTGATTTTGTTTTGTTGATAAGCGATGTTTATCAACAAACTCTCAGGAGAGCTGTGAGGATGATGGGCGATGGAGGGATGGAGCTAGAGAGAAATGACCCTACCTCCCTTCCCTATCTCTCCATCTTCGCTTCTCACTCCTCTCTTACCTCAAAAATGATTAGCCTTCCAGAGTTTCCATTTCGCTTTCTGGCTTTCGCTGAAACCAGCGCCGGGAACGTTTGGGAATTGGCATTTGATGGGAGGTGTGAAAATCTTCCAGAACCTTACGCGTCAAACGATGGGAAACCTGACGCACAATTTGTCGCAAAACGCGATCGCCCGTTGTCTGAATCAGTGACTTCGGTAGGGCACGGTGAATAAAGCGAGGAAACTGAATCGTTACTGTTAGATCAAGATGCCACTGAACTCGCGTCGACCGATGGGTAAATTCATCCTGGCCATTCACTTTAACAAACCCACCGGCATTAATTTCGATTAGCTCCATCGCAGCTCGAAAGTCCACATCGTAGCCAGTGGGGGTGTAGCCTGGCACCGGAATTGTTTCAATCCGATAAATACCCTGCTCCTGGGGCAGCAAATCCAACCCAATCTTAGGTTCAATCACAAAACCATAGGAGCCAAACCGCCCGATCGTTAAGGCATAGCCATTTTGCCCAATTGGTTCTGCTTTCATGGGTTGAGCGCAGCGGCTAAACCAGGCAGAGTGGTTATCAAAATAGGCCGCAACGGTTTCAGGGCTGGCACACATTTCCATGCTGTCAACGTACTGACTATAAAACCTGGTGGGTTCAACCTCATTGCAGTTAGAGTCCTCTGGGATTGGAGCATTGGGATTAGGGATAGCGGATGCTGTATGCAGCAAACCATCAGAAGTGTGAGCCGATTGATGTTTAACGGGATGTAACTGCATGGTCAGCGTTCTAACGTACGTTGCTTTCTCAGATTCAGGGTTCCCTGAGACGAATTACGAGCCTTCGGGGTTTCTACCGATTTATCGCTTGTTTCCAGATCCTGTTCTACCTGAGATGCCGCAGAGGAGGTTTGGTGAGATTGCCAGAAAACCATCTGGAATAGTAAACAGTTTGTTACTTTGCCTCATTATGCTGTAACAATCAGCAACATACACCGATATTAAGGTTAGACCGTACTGTCTGGCTAGCACTCTGTCAAATCAAATTTGACGGGTAGCGAATGCCCAGGGAGTTGATAGAGGTTGAATCTTGAGGGTCTGCGACCCGTCAAAATTTTCCTGACGGAACACTAGGCTGTGAGGAGTATCACCAGAATTACAGCCATTGTTGGACGAATAAACCACAGTCAAGATGGTAGTTACGCCCGCCCTGTTACCGATAGCCCATCTACAATGATGGAGGGTGTATAGCAGGAACCATTCCAGTCGGCATCGCCGCCAATTTCAATTAGTTGCTTTAAGGCGGTGTAAACATTACCCGAAACCATCGTGTCCTTAATCCGACCAACGACCTGACCATTTTTTACCCGGTAGCCCAGGTCAACATTAATGGAAAACTCGCCAGAAATCCCTGCGCCGCCGCCCAGCATCTGATCCACAATCAGCCCATCATCCAGGGTTGTGATCAGTTCGGGTAGGGACTTGGTACCCTGCTGAATCAGGAGATTAAATAGACCGGGGGTGGGATAGCTGCCCAGCCCGGCCCGGAAGCCGTTGCCCGTCGTGCCGCTACCAAGGGCGCGTCCGGTGGTGCGGTCGGTGTAGAAGAGTTGCAGGATGCCTTTGTCAATGAAGACAATTGGGCGGGTCGGGGTACCTTCGTCATCAAAGGGGCAACTAAACGGGCCATCGGTAGGGTGCTGGTAGAGGGTCAATTTTTCTGAGGTGACGGGTTCGTTGAGGCGATCGCTCCAGGGCGAGGCTCCCTCAATCACCTGTTTGCCGTTCAGCGCGGCTTGCACTGTACCCCAGAGCATATCGGCAGCCTTCGCCGTAAATAGGATAGGAACTTTGCCAGTGGGAGGATGGGTATTCTCCTTGGCCCACTCCAGCCGTTGCAAAATCTGATTGGCGAGCGCTGTCGGGTCGAGGCTATTACGCTGGGTTTGCCCATCGGCCACACTCAGAAAGTCATTACCCCGTACCCACTCTGCTGAAAGGTAGCAACTGAGGGTGGTGTCGGTATAGCCGCAGTCTAGCCCGTAGGAATTGATCAGGCGGGTGGTTTCCGCTTCACACTCCCATTCCGCCGTGCAAAGCAAATCAGGATTGGCATCGCGGATGAGGGCGATCGCCTGTCTGCCCCATTCCACCAACTGCTCCACCGGAACCGACTCCCCCAGATCAGGATAGTGCTGTTTGTTGGCTTCCGCCAGTTCAATCGTTTCTGGCTCATTCAGGGCACTGAGGGCAACGGCCCGGTCTACCAGTGCTTGAGGTTCTACAGAACCGTAGGCCACGGCCAGACCAGGACGGCCATCAATCCACAGGCGCAGAGCCGTTCCCTCTGCCTGGGCACTTTCTAGCTGCTTTAACCGATTGGCTTCAAAAAAAACAGGACGGGACAGCGATCGCGACTGAAACACTTCCGCTGCTTCTGCCCCAGACCTGGCAGCTAAGTCCAATAATTGTTCTGCCAGTGTGTCCTGGTGCAACCCGTCGGAAACCATACTTTCCAAACTGCTGTGAGCGAACCACAAACTGCTATCAGCTATTCGCTACCTGCCATAGTTGCTGCTAATGGCTGATAGCTAACTCCTAGAAACACTTTACGCTAATTTGGCTTCTCGCAATAACCAAAATCCGGCAAAGGTTTCCGCTTCAGGGCTGGTTTGAATTGCCAGGAAATGAACCCCCTGCGACTGTTGCTTTGCCATTTCAAAGTTTCTGGCTTCGGCTTGCAGTCCTGCATTAGAAAGGCTGGCCAGGTTCCAGCGATCGCTCACCCCCGTCTCCAGCAACAACCGGCTGGGAGGACCATCATCCATTTTAAGAAACGCCAGTTCCAGCCCTAACATCCATGCCGCCATAGGCACTGCCCGCGACGAAAAAATTACCACACCGGGGACGCGAGCTTCAAAATTTAGACCGACCAGGCTGAGTGGAAAAGCCTCCCCAAAATCAATCGCCCATTCATTCATTTCATTCAGAGCACTGGCATCCAGGGTAACAAAGGCCCACTTTTGTCCCCGCAGCGCATCGGGCAGGGGTTGGGGTGGGGTTTCTGTAAAGCTCACGGTTGGATTGGCCCCCGGTTGGAACCCAGGATGTTGGGGATACACTTCCGTGGAACGCTGCTCAAGCCAGTGATTAAGGGCATAAGTGCGGCGACTGAGCTGGGCAGGAATACCTAAGTCACTACAGGCTTTGTTAATCATGTTATTCATCGCTTGCCGAAAAAAGCGAATTTTGCTGGGAGATTGGGCGGCATGGGCGATCGCCTTCTCCAGAAAGCCTTTCAACCGAACCGAGTTGACCTCTCCACTGGGGCAATATTCGGCATAGCGAAACAGAGAATCTACAGACGTGTCAATCTTCGTGGGACTCTCACAGACTAGAATTTCCCAGATTTTCTTCCCCTGTTCGTCCAGAATTGGACGTGAATAAAAATCAATTTCCCAAATAGTAGTCATGACTTTATTTTCCCACCAATCCGACCCACTCAATTTGTCCTGATTCTCTGACCGGAGTGCGTACTGATTAGTGAAGCTTTTGTTAAGCCCCTACTTATGCACAACCCCGAAAGGAAATCTAACGTTTCAAAGATTGTGGTTGGCACTGTCCTCTGTTCCCTATCCGCAGCAGCAATCCAGGCCTGCGTCCGGCAAATCGTAGAGGCAAACAAAAGTCATCCACCTGACAATCCGGAGCAGAATGCTAACGAAGCAACCGGCAAATCGGATTCGAATCCAGCAGAGGCGATCGCTGCCCCCGAAAATTTACCCGTCAATCAGCTAGCAAAACTGGCCTTTAGCCCAGAACTGCTCAATCCGGAGCTCAATGCCACACCCCTGGCGAAGACCCCAATCCCTGTTCGTAGCAGGCAAGCCTCCAATTTCCAGCAGTACTACCGTCAAGTTCCCGCTCCCGGACAATGGTCATCCGCCGGTTCAGATGCGATCGCTCCATCAGAAGCCATGTCTTCGGTTTTAGCGGAACTGGCTGCGATCAACCGGGAAGATGACATCCCGGCCATTCAGCTTACGGTCTCACTTAACGATATTCAGGGGCATTGGGCCCAGTATTACATCGAGTATCTCGCCTCCCGATACATTGTTCGCGGTTTTCCAGATGGGCGCTTCCGTCCAGATCAGCCCATCACAGCGGCTGAATTTAACACCATGCTGCAACGAGCATCCCAGGACGCTGTTGTGCCGCAGAATAGCTCCCTTCCTACCATTGCCTTCCGTCAATTGCAGGCTCTGAAACCGGGCCAACCTGTCACCCGTGCGGAAGCCTCTGCCTTTATCTACCGGGCACTGGTGAGGAGTGAGCCAGCCCAACTCGTGACCAACGTTCAAATTAGCGGTGAAGTTTCTCGCCCCGGTCGGTATTCCCTGGCTGCCGCCAGTGATGAAAGGCTGGGACGGGGAAATAACCTGCCCACCCTTTCGCGGGCAATTCAGCAGGCCGGGGGAGCCTTATCCTCCGCTGACCTCCGCCAGGTCGAGATCCATCGCCGAACTGATACTGGAACGACAAAAGTGATCAGGGTTGATGTCTGGAAAACGTTGCGATCGGGTAGCCTGGGCCAGGACATTGTAGTGCAGCAGAATGACAGAATTGTGATTCCTGCGATCGCCGTCCGAACCCAACCCGCCAGAGGAAAGGATACGGCCTATCGACAAAGCTTGCCGCCCCGACCCGCTGCCGTTCGAGGTGAAAATCCGCAACCCCACAAACCAAAAGTATGGGAAGGTCCTGGATCGATTAGCCCCCAAAGAACCAGGGTTCTGCAAGAAAGCCCGGCAGCAGATGCAATCAGTCCATCCGTACAGCCAGAATTCCTCCCTCCAGGACAAGACAGCCCTGAAAAGGAATTACCCCCCGCTTCCCCATCCCTGGTTTCTGTTGGCAGAGATAGAAACCCGGAGTTAAGAGTAATAAATCCCTCAGCCTCACCAACACCACCTCCCCTGTTAGTGAGGAGTGAGGAGTGAGAAGTGAGATGAAATTGTTAGTTGTTGGTTGTTAGGACAAGGGAAGAAGGATTCTGTCGCCTGCGTCCAGCCGGGCTCACAAGTTAAAACTATTCTCCCAGCAGCGCCTTCCGCGCCCGTCCCTGGCGGGCTTCGGCTTCTGCCATCACGTCTGCCATATTTTCTAGCATTTCACCGGGAAAGTTCTCCAAGACTTTGGTAGAAAGGGAAATCCTTCCTTTACCTTCATCCAGGTCGGCAATCATGGCTTTGATGGGTTGCCCGACCTGAAACAGAGCAGGCAGAGATTCAACGTAATTTTTGCTGATCTGATTGATGTGAAGCAGGGCAGAGGTACCGTCCAGGTCTACAAAGACGCCAAAGGGTTTAATTCCGGTAACTGTCCCTTCTACCAGTTGCCCAATTTCTAGCTGGCTGAAGGCAACGGAACGGGTGGCTAAACGGTTGGAAAGCACCAGTTTGCCGCGATCGCAATCCAGTTCCAGGATCGTAGCGGTCAGGCTGGTACCTTTGAGCGATTCCAGGTCATCGCGTTCGTTCAGGTGCGATCGTGGAATAAACCCGCGCAGTCCCTGAACATCAACCGTAACACCCCCCTTATTCACTCCGGTCACGCGCACCTGCAAACTCTGGTTGCTGTCCTGCATTTCTGCCAGCGTGTCCCAAACCTGCTTGATTTCAAACTGGCGCAAAGAAACAGTCACCTGCCCCTCAGCATCCTGTTCTTTGATGATTAAAAACTCCCGCTCTTCATTCAGGGGCAACACAAGAGAAATATCTGTAATCCGGCGCAGGCTGGCTTCCTGAAGCGGCAGAAAAGCAGGAGACTTTGCTCCAATATCGACAAATGCCCCATCGGTTTCGTAGCTCACTGCTTTCCCTGAGACAATCTGCCCCTTTTGAAACTGGTAATCAAACTGCTCCAACGCTTTTTCAAAGTCCTCCATTGAAAAGGAGGATTCGGCTGGGCGAGAACGGGTTGACTTCGATTCCATGAAACTTACGAACTCAGTTTTCCTAATATATAGCAGTCACAAATTCTTAGCCTCTATCCCCCTCACTCTTGCCGCAATTTCCTCTCAAATAGTTGCTTCACCTGCTCCCAGGCATCGGCGGCAGCATCGGGGTTGTAGTCGGCTCGCTGGTCACAGAAGAAACCATGTCCAGCGAAGTAACGGAAGACTTTGTGAGGAATGTCGTGTTTCTGGAGTTCGGCTTCGATCTGGTCTGCTTGGTCATTGGGAATGAGGGAGTCCCGCATCCCAAAGAACAGGTAGATGGTGCCCTGAATGTCCTGGGTGCGGGTGATGGTGGGAGGGCCTCCACCGGGAGTCATGGTCGCAATGCCACCGCCGTAGAATGAAGCAGTGGCTTTGATAGCAGGTAGAGTTGCGGCCAGGTAAGCAACATGCCCTCCAAAGCAGAATCCAATGGAACCGATCGCATCTCCCTTCACATTGGGCCTGGCTTGCAGATAAGCAATAGTTGCCTGAATATCACTCAACAATTCATCCGCCCTGGTCAGGTCTTTGTACTTGCGCCCCAGAATCGTTTCTTCCTGGCTATAGCCGACTTCAAACCCTGGTGCAGTGCGTTGATAGATAGCAGGGGCGATCGCGACGTACCCTTCCTTCGCAATCCGTTCCGTCACATCCCGAATGTGGGAATTCACCCCAAAAATCTCCTGGATGACAATCACCGCAGGAAACACCCCTTCTCCGTTCGGTTCTGCAAGATAGGAGTCAATTTGTAAGGCTCCATTCGGCACCTTCACCCAACCGGTCTGAATCTCCGCCATGGTTTTTTCCAAAAACCTCCTTGTTTAGATTCCAAAATTCGGCGCAGACTGTCAATCATTCACCACTCCCCACCAACAGTCTATCCTTTAGCCTTTCATAGACTCGCTCCTCAATCTCTACATGGCAGTGCAGACGAAGTTGGGAATTGAGAAAATCTGCGATCGCCACCATCAACCGTTTACAGGCGGACTGCCACAAACCAGCCAACTCCAGAAATGGATTCATACCAGGAAACGGAGAAAGCATGGGTTGTTGTAGTCAAGTTATAGGTTCCACTTACTCAATGCCTTTCAATGCCATGTTTCTTTGAAGAAACGTGGCATTTTTTCCTGGAAATGGTGGTTTGAATATGAAGTAAGCTTGAGAAAGCTGTGCGAGTTCCCTGATTGAGAGAGCATAATTTCAGTGGATAGCGGGCTATAGAGCCGCCCGTTCTAGCATAAAGGGATAGCCCAGAGATTCCGGTTATGGTTCAGTTTCATATCCAGTCAGACAGCGATATTCCGGCATCAACGCAACTTTATAACCAGATTCTGTTTGCGATCGCCTCACGCCAGTTCCCCCCAGGGCATCGGCTGCCCAGCACCCGCCAACTGGCAATGCAAACAGGGTTGCACCGCAACACCATCAGTAAAGTCTATCGCCAACTTGAAGAAGCCGGGGTTGTTGATGCTCAAGCTGGTTCAGGCATCTATGTACGGGATCCGATTCAGGATGGCGGAGCTAAAGTCAAGTCGCCCATTCTGGACCAGCACCCGGAGGCTTACAAGGTTGTGCAGCAGAGCCTGGATGAATTACTGCACCTGGGTTGCTCCCTGAATCAGGCCAGGGAACTTTTTTTAGCAGAAATTGACTGGCGGTTACGCTGTAGCGCTCAGGTTCTAGTCACCGCGCCAGTCCATGATATTGAAGCTGGGGAAGTGATTGTACGAGAACTGGAACGAGCGCTAAACATTCCCGTGCAGTTGGTGCCCATGGAAGAATTGGAGCAGGTATTAGATCAAACCCGCTCTGGCACCGTAGTGACCAGTCGTTACTTTATTGCCGAAGCAGAGGCCATCGCCGCCCCCAAATCGGTACGGGTTATCCCAGTGGATATCTACGATTTTGATGCTGAAATTAACCTGATCAAAAAGCTGCCCAAAGGAACCTGCCTGGGGTTGGTTAGCCTCAGTTCGGGGACGGTTGGCGTTGCTGAAGTCATTGTTCACAGTTTAAGAGGCGATGATTTGCTAGTGATGACCTGCCAACTGGGAGACACTTACAAATTAGGCGCAATTGTTCGCAGTGCCCAGACAATTATTAGTGATCAGGCAAGTTGTTCAGCAGTTAAGGCCGCGATCGCCACAGCCAGAGAAGACCTGATCCGTCCGCCCCAACTAATCTGCTGTGAAAATTTTATTGTGACTAAATCGATTGAGTTGCTCAAACGGGAGCTTGGCCTGGACTAGTTCAGAGGGCGGGTGTCAGGGCTGAGTCTCAGGTGTCAGGCGGGGGAAAGGGGGCCAGGAACTGGGGGCTGGAGCCCCAGCGCTAGAAGCTAATAGCTGTCAGCTATTAGCCAATAGTGGGATGCATGGGCAAAGAATCTTACTTCCGTCACAAAACAAATGGGCACGTGTTGCAATGCCCATCCGTTTGGTTATTTTGTTTTTCAGGAACTATAACCAGTGAAGAGTGCGTTAGGACGGGGTGCAGGGGTTAAACCGCCTGACCCTAGACCAGCAGTTGTCTGGATTCTGCTTCTAGCAGGTTAACTAGATTCTGATCCCCTCTTTCTCTTGCTGCTTGCAGGCGGCGCTCCAAATTACGACGAAGGTTTTCCCGATGAACTTCTTCCAGAGCTTTCCGGGTGACAACTTCGCTGGCAGTAGCAGTCTTAATGGCTCTATGCCTGGATGATTGGGCGATCGCAGTCTGGCAAGCTTCTACATCCTGGTTAGGATGATAGGCAACACCACGATACTTCAGTACTCTATCGGGTTGGGGGATCGGAATTTCATTCAACGTATGGCACCGCCAGTTTACACCACGATATTTACCAAGAATTTCCCCCTCTGTGACTTCCAGAGTTAGAGGTTGATATTCGTAATTAACACCACGATAAGAGAGTTTCATATGTTTCGCCTCGGTTTAAGCTTGGGTGTGTTGTGGGATGAGGCGCGTTCCTTCAGGATTACTCCCTACTTCCGTCTCCATTAGCATTTCCTCGAAAAACCTTCGAGCGCTAAAAGAGATGAACGAATATGTTTATGTCTGTATCTTATTTTACCAATTTTCCTTTTGGTTCTAACTTAAGAAAGATTTATAAAGATCTCCTGACAAAATTCCAGTTCAGGGAGGTAGGAGGCGAAGGCCAGGGATTGGGGGTTAGGGGCTGGGGAAGTTTTGAGTAAAGGGCGAAAGGAATGTATGGGGGGATGAGTGATAGAGTAG
>JAIMBL010000078.1 GCA_023511615.1 Leptolyngbyaceae cyanobacterium HOT.MB2.61 | reverse complement strand
GGGTGTAGGAGATGAGTGGTGGGGGGTAGAGAAGTTATGCAAATTACTCTGACTGATCTCTCTTCCCAAACATCTCCGATTCCGGGACAATCGAAAACGTTACTCTGCACCAAGGGATGGCGGAATGGATCCCCAACTTGCTCAACTGTTTGTCAATGGTGTTGCGGTAGGCAGCATTATTGCCCTGGCAGCTGTTGGATTGACACTGACCTATGGTATCTTGCGGCTCTCCAATTTTGCCCACGGGGATTTTATGACTTTGGGGGCCTATATGACGCTGCTGGCAAATGCAACTGGGTTAAATATCTGGCTTTCGATGGTGGCAGGAATTTTTGTGACGATCGCCGGAGTCCTCCTGAGTGAGAAGATTATCTGGTCACCCATGCGAGCCCAGCGAGCCTCGTCAACCACCCTGATCATCATCTCCATTGGGCTGGCACTGTTCATTCGCAACGGCATTATTCTGATTTGGGGGGGCAACAACCAGCGTTACAGCTTGCCAGTTGCCGAAGCCATTTCATTTGGGGGATTGCGCATTCCCTACTACAACCTGCTGGTAGTGGGTCTGGCAGTAGTAGCAATCGCTGCTCTCCACTACCTGCTGCAAAACACCCGCATGGGTAAAGCGATGCGAGCGGTTGCGGATGACATTGATCTGGCCCGTGTGACAGGAATCGATGTGGATCAGGTCATCATCTGGACCTGGGTAATTGCCGGGGGGCTGACCGCCCTAGGGGGAGGAATGCTGGGGTTGGTTCAGGCAGTACGTCCGAATATGGGCTGGTTCCTGATTTTGCCGATGTTTGCGGCTGTCATCTTGGGCGGCATTGGAAATCCCTATGGAGCGATCGCCGGAGCCCTCACTATTGGTATCGTTCAAGAAATCAGCACCTACTGGCTGCCAACTGAATATAAGTTAGGGGTCGCACTGGCTGTGATGGTTTTGGTCCTGCTAATTCGTCCGCAGGGGCTATTTAGGGGAACTCTTTAGAAGAAAAAAGAGAAGAGAAAAGAGAAAAAAGAAAGGTAGACCTGAATAGGGTGTCCCGGCTTGCCGGTGAAAGAGTAGCATAAGCTACTCTTTCATTCCAAACAACGTCCCTGAAGTATTGATTTTGTTTTGGCGATAAGCCAGCCTTATCACCAAACTCTCAGAAGAGCCAAACTTATCTCAAATATCCGTAGTAATAACCAGCCACGATAAAGTTAATTGCCAGCAAGAGCAGTGCCCAGCTGGTGCGAAAGACGTAGGTTGGTTTTTTAGCTTGAGCCATGGAAACTCTCCTCGTAATAATGGATTGGCTTTCTTAAGAAATAGCAAACAGTGTCGCAATTCTCCGTAAATTTCGATTAAGAAGAGGTCGGTTATGTTCTAAACCTGGAGGTTAGTACTCCGCAGAAAGATTCCATAGAACGACTTAACCAACGCAAGCAACCGATCAACCTAACCGAAGAGGCTATGGGTATCAAGAGCCTTACACCAGATGATGGTCGATCGCAAACCGCACGAGTTCGGCGCGGTTACTGGTATTGGTTTTCTTTAGCAAACTGCTGACATATTTTTCAACGGTTCGTGGGCTGAGGTGTAGATGTTCGCCAATTTGAACATTGGAAAGCCCATCCGCCAAAACCTTCAGAACGTCCTGTTCGCGCGGGGTCAGGTTTAGAGTGGCGATCGCGATGGCGGACGGCGGTCGTTTTGTCGGCTCAAACTCCTGGGATGACGACTGAGTAGAGGAAGATTGGAGGAGCGATTGCTCCCCTTCTGAAACCGCCTCTCCTCTGGCAAATCGCCATTCCGACTCAATCATTTGCTGACGCTCAAGCAGATTGCGGATAACCGCTCCCAACTCTTGCAACTCAAAAGGCTTCGACAGGTACACATCGCACCCGGTTTGATAGCCCCTTACACGAGCCTGGGTCTCAGTTCTAGCAGTCAAAAAAACGACAGGCAAAAGACGCCATACAGGACGCTGCCGAATCTGCCGAACCAGCTCATAGCCATCCATCTGAGGCATGGTGATGTCAGTCACAAGTAGATGGGGCTGATAGTCTTCAACCAGCTTGAGGGCTTCTCGACCATTTTCAGCCGAGACAACAAAGTATCCAGTTGCTTCGAGGTAATCACTGATGGACAAACGCGTCCCCAGGTCATCATCAGCCACAAGAATTGTCAGAGGCATAGCGGAAGAGACGCGAGAACATTCACCCCTAGAATAGGCCAACTGGCCACGAAAGTGGGGAAATCAAAACCTTTCACAAATCATTTAGGGCGGCTATAGGCACTAACAGTAAGGCTGGCTGGCTTCCCTGGATTGCCATGAAGAACAACCCCTTGCTGATTGGCTGCCAGGTGGCGGCAGATGAGGTAGACAGTTTCAGCCTGGTTGGGAGCCCCCACCTTCTCTGCCAGAGCTTCAATGGAAAGCGGCAAGGTTTCTCGTTTCAGAGTCTGCACGATCTGTTTTTGCAAGTCTAGAATCGAGGCTGCTGCCTTTTTACCTGCCTCAACTCCCGGTTGGTGATAGGCATTGATGTTGACCAGGAACCCGTAGAGACCAACTGCTCGCTCGTAAAGAGCAATTAGCGCACCAACCATTTTGGGGGTGACTTCTGGGATGGTGACGGTGATAGAGCCCCGGCCATTTTCGTAAAGTGCCTGTCGGGTACCTTGAAGAAAGCCGGAGAGAAAATCTCCAGAAGTTGCACCGGGTTCAACTTCAATCGAAGAGCCGTTGCGATCGCGCAGCACTTCAATAAAGGTCACGAAAAAATTCGGCACTCCTTCCCGCAGTTGCTGCACATAGGCGTGCTGGTCAGTACTGCCTTTGTTGCCATACACGGCAATTCCCTGATAAACCGTGTTGCCATCCAAATCCTTTTCTTTACCCAGAGACTCCATCACCAGCTGTTGCAGGTAGCGGCTAAACAACAACAGACTATCTTTATAGGGCAGGATCACCATATCCTTCTCGCCTTTGCCATTTCCCGCAAAGTACCAGGAGAGGGCAAGCAGAGCCGCCGGGTTTTCCCTGATCCTGGGAATCCGGGTGGCGGCATCCATCTCTTTAGCACCTGCCAGCATGGCACGGATATCAATTCCCTGCAAGGCCGCATCCAGAAGCCCAACAGCGGACAATTCTGAAGTACGCCCCCCCACCCAATCAAACATGGGAAAGGTTGCCAGCCAGCCTTCCGAGGTGGCAAGGTTGTGCATTTTGCTGCCTTCCATGGTGATAGCAACAGCCTGACGGGCAAAATCAAGGCCGTTGTCGGCAAAAAACTTTTTGGCTTCAACCATGCCATTCCGGGTTTCGGGCGTACCCCCTGACTTTGAGATCACTACTACCAGTGTGCTGACCAGCCGGTCTTTGAGGCGATTGAAGAGGCGATCGATCCCCGCCGGATCGGTGTTATCCAGAAAATGGATATTGAGCGGAGGAAAATCCGGTGATAGGGCTTCGGCTACGAACTCTGGTCCCAGGGCGGATCCACCAATACCAATCGAAAGGACATCGGTATATTTGACGGACTGGGGAGGACGAATTTCCCCACTCAGAATCTTGTGAACAAAGGATTCCAGTTGCTCCAGTGTGGAGACAATTTCGTGCTTCAGTTCAGGGGTGGGGGCAAGGTCGGGATCACGCAGCCAGTAGTGACCAACCATACGGTTTTCATCGGGGTTGGCGATCGCCCCGGCCTCTAATGCGGCCATATCCTGAAAAGCCTTTTCAAATCGGGGCTGCATCGCTGAAACAAAAGCATCGTCAAACCGCATTCGGCTGACATCGACATAGAGCCCCAAACCTTCATGGTAATAAAGCCAGTCTTGATAGCGTTGCCAGAGTGCCGCTGCATCCATAGCTAAAGTCTAAGCCTTCTAATTGTTTGCCCATAGTGTACCGGGGCTCCTGACAAGTGGCTAGTGTCCCCGCAGGAAAATTTGCGACCCGTGCAGGTCATAGCTCAGGAAAAAAAGTAGATGATAAACATGCGGATGGCGAGACTCGAACTCGCAAGGCAAAGCCACACGCCCCTCAAACGTGCGCGTATACCAATTCCGCCACATCCGCGCGGACTGGTTTGGGCAAACCAGTTGTTTACAAGCGTTACTAGCATAGCAAAAATAGGCTGGTAGTAATGGTTTTTTGAACAGATGAGCGGACAGGTGGGCCAGAAACCAGTAGAAAGGAGAGGGGGGCCAACTGGAAGGAGCACCCAAGGAAGAGAAGGTGAGGGAACAGACTTTTAGCCAGCGGCGTCGATAGAATGGGCGGTTTTCCCGGCTTGCTGGGGAAAGAGTAGCGTAAACTACTCTTTCATCTCAAACAAAATCCCTAGAACATTGATCTTGTTTTGGTGATAAGCATCGCTTATCACCAAACCCTCAGGAGAGCCGAATGGGCCAGAAGAGCCGCGGTTTATACATTTGAAACTGGCTGTAAGCAGCATCACGATTTGGGCACTACTCAACAGCGATGGAATGATTAGGAGGAATGTTGTGGCGATGTGGAAAACGCTGAGCTTCGGATTACTGGGCATTGCCAGCTTGAGTATCATTTCGCCTGATAGCTGGGTTAGTCTCCCGGTCAATGCTCAATTAACTTCACCACCGGGTCCAGAGGTCAGCCCAGCTCCGGTCAAACCGGATAGCTCCTCTCCCATGCCTGAAAGAGTGGTGACGAGTCTGCTCAAGCTGGCAGAGGTCAGCCAGGATGATGTGCTGTACGTTTTGGGAGCAGGCGACGGGCAGTTGGCGATCGCCGCTGCCCAAACCTATCAGCCAAAGCGCATCGTGGTGATTGACCCCGATCCGGAGCTGCTCCAACAGAGCCAGGCCAATGCTCAAAAGGCTGGACTAGGCGATCGCATTCAGTTTCTCCAACAGGACCCCCTCCAATCAGACCTCCGGGAAGCCAGTGTTGTCTCTATTTCCCTGCCATCAGAAAAGGGGCAAAAAATTCGCTCTAAATTGCTGGCAGACCTAAGACCGGGCAGCCGCATCGTTGCCTATGGAATGTCAATGGGTGACTGGAAGCCAGATAAATCCATTTCAGTTTCCCGTTCGTCTCAGCAAAATCTCTATCATTGGATCGTGCCTGCCAGCGTTGAAGGCGACTGGGAGGGGAGTCTGGAGTACGCCTCCGGTCGCCGCTATCCTTACACTCTCCGGTTTAGCCAGCAGTTTCAGAAAGTGAAAGGGGATGTAATTGTCGATGGGCAGAAATATAACATTCCTAAAATTGCTTTGACGGGCGATCGCCTCACCTTCAGCCGCACCGAGAATATTCAGGGGCAGACCATAACTGCTGTTTTCAATGGCCGGATTCAGGGCAACACCCTCAAAGGCATTGCCCAACTCGATGCTGGAATTCTGTCCAGAAAATTTCCGGTCATTGCCAGACGCAGCACCCGGCAGGCGGTACAGTAGGGAGAATGGATGGTTTCCTCAATCTCAACAAACCCTCCGGCTTCACCTCCCATGATGCTGTAGCGAAAGTGCGGCGGCTCCTGAAGCTGAAGCGGGTAGGCCACGCCGGTACACTAGACCCGGCAGCAACTGGGGTTCTGCCCGTTGCCCTGGGTCGAGCAACCCGGCTCCTGCAATTTCTGCGTCAGGATAAGGCGTACCGGGCAACTATTCGGTTTGGTATGAAGACAACCACCGATGACCTGGAAGGGGAAACTCTGCTGGCCCAGCCCGTCCCTGAGCTAGAGCTGGAAATGATCAAAGCTCTATTGCCAGAGTTTCAGGGAACCCTGCAACAGGTACCTCCGGATTACAGTGCAATTCAGGTCCAGGGCAAGCGGCTGTATGAACTGGCGCGGAAAGGAGAGAGGATTGTTGCTCAGCCTCGTTCGGTGGAAGTGTTCAGCCTTGAAGTACTGGATTGGCGACCAGGAGACTTTCCAGAAGTAGATCTGGCGATCGCCTGTGGTTCAGGTACCTACATTCGGGCGATCGCACGGGACCTGGGCAATGCGCTCAAAACTGGTGGAACCCTTGCCGCCCTCCTTCGGACAGCTAGCAGCGGCTTTAAACTGGCAGACAGCCTGACTCTAGAGGAGCTAGAGGTTCAAGTTCAGGCAGGAACGTTTCAGCCTGTTTTGCCAGAACTGGCACTGGAGCATTTGCCCGCAATCGCTTTGCCTGCTTCCACTGCCCGCCGCTGGTGCCAGGGGCAGAAGGTAGGAGTGAGGGAATCGGATCTGGCAGATGGTTGGGCAGAAAGGGCGGGCCAGCCTATCGTCTTAACCGCTAGCTCCATTCTGCGCATTCATGACGAGAACAGCCAATTCCTGGGCATTACGCAGGTCACCCGTGGTGAAACTGACTTCGTTCTCAGCCCCAAAGTGGTTTTTGCAGATGCCGAAGGGTTAGTCATCTAATCTGAGGAGTTTACGGTAGAACGCTTGAGAGAAGTCTGCCAGCCGGGCACGCTTGAAGTTCATGATGACCTCAATCAGAAAATCTACGAACTCAAAATTGGCCAGCATCAGCTCGTAGCTGAGTTCGGCGTTACCATCAAACTGAATGCGACAACGGGTTAAATCCGCCGGTAAGGTTGAAACATTCCAGGTTGCGATAAAAGGAATACTGTCGCCACCTTCAATTTTGCGCTGACCTTCCAAAACCCCTTTCTGGTAGAGGCTGATTGCCAGGGGCAAGAGCGATCGCTTAGCTGCCTGAGGGTAGTAGGGAACGTAAACACCTACCTGATTGTTCGGAGCGGGTTGAAGTTGCTCAATGGACATGCTCAATCTTCCTGGTACAGCAAAACGAAAGTTTTGTTGGGGATACAGCGCTTCCACCCCTGCCTGGGGGCTTCGCCCCCAACCCCCGTGTTGCAAAATTTAGTGTTTGCAACACCAGATAGCCATCGGGATGAAAGTGGGTCAGCAGAGCTTAGTGGCTCTATTAGAGTATTCCCCAAATTTTAGCCGCAATGAACTGACTGAGAAAATTTTGATTGATATATCGCGATCCTGTAGGGACAAGCCCCCACTCCCTCTCTAGGTAGTACCCAAATTGTAATGATTTTTGAGTTGTTAATGATGATGGCTAGCGCCACTCGTCATTACCTTGTTAGGTCTATCTCCCTCTCTGATTCCAATGTCCTGAAGCACCTGTATAGAGCTATAGAGGTGAAGGAGCGTATCATTTCCCCCCTCTCCCCTCACTCAGAACTGAACAAGAAGCGGTGAGGGGTTCTGCGGCAAATTCCTGTAGCTGAACGGATTGCAGTAGTGCCACCCAACTGGCAAGGGAGGAAGAATCTTTGGGGTTTAGGCAGCGCTGTTGGGCCAGGGTTGCGATCGCATCCTGCCAGATGCCGGAAGACGCATAGATGGTGGCGCGACTGTAGGCTGAGGGCGCTTTCTTGAGCTGGCTAACCAGTTCCTTACCTGGCTGGATGCGCTGTACCACTCCTTCCACAAAGGGATTGCGCGAGGGATTGCTGGGGTCACAAATAACGGTGAATTGCCAGTAAAAATCCTGACTGGTTTTCAGGACAGAGTTGGTCACTTTTTCAGGGACGGTGAAACTGACGATGCCCGCCGTTCTTGGAAGGGCGATCGTAGTTTTGTAAAGCTGGCTATCGTTGCTATCCAGCAAGGCGAACTCAGCCATTTGAGCAGAGGTCGGTGGCACGTACCAGAAAAAGGTGGGGCTGTTAGAGGTAGTGGCGCTGAAGCCGTCCACTGGGGTCAGGGGCATCAAAAATTTCTGTCCATCCATGCAAGTGCCCCGTGTACCGGCTCCTTCCCGTCGTCCCGGTAAGCCCCGTTTAGGAGGCCGATATTCCTGTGCCAGGGTCAGCAATGGATGACTGACGATGACCAGCCCCAGAATCATTGACAAGCAGGAAATGAAGGGTTTGTTGCGAAGCATAGGTGTCGGAAGTTGTTTGTTGTTACGGAAGAGTGAAAGGGGGGTGGGTTTTGAGTTTTGAGTTTTGAATTACTTCTGGCTTCTGGCTCCCAGCTCCTGACTGCTTTTTTGATTCTTGATTCTTGATTCTTCTTTCTTCTTGCCCTCTTGCCTCTGACCGTTGGCACAGTTGGCGGCATAACCTATGACCCGGTAGACATCAACCATCTGTTGTTTGCCTTTAAGAGCGAGGGGGCCCCAGGGTTCAACCTCAAATTGGTCCTCCAGATGCACCAGGGTTTCCTTTGCGATCAGAATGCGGCAGATCTCGTTCTGGCGGCTTTTTTCGTAGCTTTCCAGACGGGCAGCGGTATTGACACTGTCGCCAATTACACCGTATTCCAATCGGTCTTTGCCGCCGAGGCTTCCGGCAACAATGGGTCCGGTGAAGATACCAACCCGCATCTGGGCTGTTGGCAGACTCCGTTGCTGCCAGTCTGCGTTGAGTCGCTGAAGTCGCTCACGCATAGCCAGGGCACACTCTACGGCAAAGCGAGCATCCGCAGACACTTCAATGGGAGCTGTGCGGTTGATGGGAACCCCAAACACTGCCAGCATGCCATCTCCGGTGAACTTATTAATAATGCCGTGCCGGGTAATCACCTCCTGGGTAATCGCACTCAGGTATTCGTTCAGCCACTCCAGCAGGTTCTCTGGCGGCATGTATTCGGAAATGGTGCTGAAATCTTTGATGTCAGTGAACAGCATGGTGGCATAAAGCCGTTGTCCAGGTAATTTGCCTGATTTAAGCAGGCGATCGCGGCTTTTCCAGAGGGCATTGGCAATTTCGGGTGAAGTGTTTTGCCCCAGCAGCTTCATCATCATCTGCTGGCGGTAAGCTTGTTGTGCCCGGTAGGCAACCATTAAACCTGCCGCCATCAGCAATCCTAGGGCCGGAGAAACCACAGGCACCCATCCTGCCTGTAGAAAGAAGCCATAGAAGCAAATGCCACCCAGAGTTACTAAAACAACCAGCGTTACCCCAATCAACCCAAGGGGATGACGGATAAACCAGGCAAGACCACTACCTAACGTTGCCCAGGCAGCAATCCACAGTACTTCTGCCCAGTCGCTCCAGTACCAGAACAATCGCCGCTCACCCCATGCGGCACTCAAAATATGGCTTACAGTTTGGGCATGGATAACAACACCTGGCATGGTCCAGTTGCGATCGCGGGCTGCCGCACTGTAAGGGGTTAAAAAGACGTCTTTAATGCTGCGGGCACTGGTACCAACGATAACAATTTTGCCTTCAACCCAGCGGGGGTCGAATTCATTGTTCAGCACCTGGGTCAGGCTCACTTGTTGCGCCAGATTTTGCCGTGCCCGGTAGTCAAGCAAAATCTGATAGCCTGCTGCATCCATGTTCTGGTAAAGGGCTGAACTGGACTCTAGCGGAACAAACTCAGCCTGACCCAGACGGAGATGCTTAGGGTTCTGTCCTGCCTGGGGAGTTATTCCCTGCTCCTGGAGGTAGGCGATCGCCAGTTGGAGCGAAAACGAGGTCAGGGTAGCAGATTCTGTATCGGCATACAGTAAACTCCGGCGAATAACACCATCGATATCGGGAGGAATATCGTTGAAACCAATCCGTTTTTCCGGGACTCCTGGCGGCGCGGCAACTCCCAGATCTTCTTCATCGCTGATCTTGGTAATTTACCAGCACATTGGGTGCCTTCAGTTGCTGAGTCAGTTCACGGTTTCCCGGTTCCTGTGGCAGGTCCCGGTAGATATCTAGCCCAATGACTTGAGGTCGATGCTTTTGCAGCTTCGCCAGCAGATTTGCCACAGTCAGATCAGAAAGAGGCCAGCGTTTCTGGTTTTTGATATCCGTTTCGTTAATTGCCACCACTAACAGCCGCGAGTCAGGAGGGGCATCCTGGCGTAGCCGCACCATCTGATCGTAGGCTGCCAACTCTGGTGATTGAAGCCACCCAAGCTGGCGTGCCACCACTATCCCCCCCGTCACAGTGAGACTGGTCACTCCAATGGCAAGCGGCACTAGAATCGTCTTAGGCAAACTTGCTAGGTTCAGCCTTGGAAGGCACATTGGAAGTTTTTGGCCTGGTACAGATGTTTTCAAATTTAACTACCTACCCAAGCGGTTCCGGATGCTGACCGGCGGTGATTTAATGAAGTGATGCACCTGTATCAATTCTAACGGTGGAGTTGTATCCTTGATAAGGGCCGCAGTCCTGCTCAATAGGGTATACACACACTATTAATTAAAATCCTGATAAGTTGTTTGAAATCCTGATGAATAAAGGGACGTCCCGTAGAACGTCCCTGCAAATGACAACAGATGGGAAACACGACCGTAATCGCCTGGCTCTGTTTCTGTTACTTGCGACCAGCGGGTTGTTGAGCCAGAAGTTGTGGTTCTAGATAGAGGGAATCCAGGTCACCGGCGATCTCCGAATGGGCGAATTCTGCTTCGCTCTGCGGCACTCCATACCCTTTTGGAAAAGGACAATCCAGGTAATGCTTCTGGGAATAAGCAAGAAGCCCATCGTAGAACCGGGTGAAATACTCAAATACGGTTTCCACCAGTTCAAAGGCTTTGATTCTCTGGGCGTCAGTGAGTTGAATGCTGCCAAAGAACTGCTCCTCATCGCCATTCTCTAAACCTGCCTGAATGTGGCCGGTCTCCACTCGCAGATGATGGTCACTGAAATAGAGAGAGCGCTTATGGGTCAGTTCTTGCAGTTCCTGGCTCAACTGCACCAGTCCTTCGGAAAGAGCCGTGGTTCCGGTTGCTTCGATCGCCTCCACAATCACCAGCCGCAGAACGGGTTCTGTTTGAGAAGCGCATAATCTAAGCAGGTCATAGGATAGCTGGCGTGCCCTTTGAGTTTCCTCACTCCAGAGGAACCTGAGTGCATCAGTAAATCGCAGGGAATAATCAATTCCTAAAACATCCAGATCCTTCACATACCATACCCAGTGACTGGCGTCTTCATAGGTATGTTGATTAATCATGACCTGGATTGGGTCGGTGGTAGGCTCCTCCCGCAAAACGTATGCGTTCAGGTCTTTAAAGCTCATAACGAAGTGAGCCCAAAATGGAATTCCCGATGCCCGTTTCTTTAAATCAATGCTGCGGTTTTGCAGAAACTTGAAAAACGGCAGATGGATAAATTCCTGTCTCTTTTTTTTCAATGAACTCCAACACATCTTTCATGTTCATTAACCTCACTAACTTTCACGGGTCTGGTGGACTTGCAAAAAGTCCAGATTTAGCTGCGCAGCTACATCCGCACCATGCAGGTTGAAGCCTGATGGTACTCATCGAAGAAACCGGTTCCTGATGTACAAACGCCTTCAGATCGTGCCTGGATTGCAGTGATGGCTAAGTTTAGAAGGGTGTCCTCAGCATTATCGATTGAGGTCTACCACACCCTCAATTACACTGACTGGAGAAGCGGTTGGCACAATGCGGGTAATTTGAAATCCTGCTGCCTGAAATAGCTGGTGGTACTCTGCCTCGGTGCGCTCCCGCCCACCCGAAAAGATTGCCATCATTTCAACATCCAGCAATTTGCCGAAGTGGGGAGTATCTCCTGGGGGAATCACCATTTCAACCACAAGCAACTTGCCGTGGGGAGCGATCGCCCTGCGGATGGTGCTGAGAAACTTGATGCAGTCCTCATCGCCCCAATCATGAACAATGTGCGACAGGATGTAACCATCTCCCCCCGCTGGAATCGTTTCAAAAAAGCTGCCCCCAACGACTTCACAACGATCTGCAACACCTCGACTTTCCAAAAGTGGTCCGGCCCCTGCAACCACCTGAGGCAAATCGAACAAAACGCCTTGCAGGTACGGGTACTTCGCCAGAATTGAAGCCAGCAGGGTGCCATGACCACCCGCCACATCCACCAGTTTGTGAATTCCAGAAAAATCGTAGGCATTCAGCACGGCCAGATGAATGGCGGAACACCAACCAATCATTGCCTTATCAAACAATGCTCCAGCCTGGGGATTTTTTTGAGTCAAATATTCAAACGTGTCATTGACCTGGTACAACTTTTGCATCGCTGGCTGTCCAGTTTTGACAATATTGAGTAAATCACCCCAGCAATTCCATTGCCACTCATCACTCATGGTCATTGACAGAGAACGAAGTGACCCCGGAACATCACTCCGCAGGTATTCTGCCATTTCTGTAAGAGCAAACTGCCGGGGGGCAACTTCAGTAAAAATCCCAAAACTGGCAAGGGCACGCAACACACGGTATAGATGAGATGTTTGAGCTCCTACAGCGGGTGCCAGTTCATCAACGGATTTGGCACCCTCTTTTAGCAAATCTGCAATTCCCAAAGATGCAGCCACGTAAATGGATTGGGTTAACCAAACCCCCGTCATCATCTGCATTAGGGCAACGGCGGGTGGTACGCCATTAATCTGGGAATGCTCTGAATTATTTGGCTGCTGCAATGGTCGAGCTTTGAAATCTCTGTCCTCTGATAATCCGTTTACATCTTGTGGGGTAGAAGAGTTGAGACTTTCAAGAGGAGTAATTGGCATGGGTTTGGTGCTCCTGATTGCAAAACAATTGCCTGGACTCGATATTTTTGCAGCCCAAACTCGCTTCAACCCTTTCAGCAAGAATGAACCTTGCTTGGGAAGTGGAAGTGGCTTGAACTCGGTTGATGCAGAACTCTTGCCTGGCTGTTAGTTCACCAGAGGAACTTTGCCTGGTTGTCTAAGCCCAGAAAAACTAAGTCGCGGGGTTTTGCTTTGAAGGGTTGCAACCCCTTCAAAATTTGTTTGGTAGACTACTAGCACAGCAAAACGACAGTTTTGTTGGGGGCAGGGGTTTAGTCCTGCCTAGAGGCTAAGCCCTCAAACCCAAATCTTGCAAAATTCAGCGTTTGCAAAGCCAGTATTTCAGGGCATCGGTTTGCATACCGTAGTACAAGCGTCTCGCTCGCAAGCAAGATGCTTGCACTGCCACAGAAGGTATCCTGAATTTATGTCTCAGCGACTAGCGATCGCCAGCTAAATGGCTAAACTGTTGCACTGTTATCAAAAGGTAGTTTCCTTGTCTTAGATACTTTCGATTCTTCATCATTTTCAAATTTGCCCACTCAGTTCGACTCTTCTAAAAGTTTGGTGATCAGCCTCGCTTAGTCGCCAAGATAAAATCAATATTCTAGGGATTCTGCTTTGTTCGCTTTAGATGAAAGAGTAGCTTACGCTGCCCTTTCCCTGGCAAACCGAGAGAACCCTCAGATCAGTTGATTGATGGACTCATACATACACCTAAGGGGGTGCATTTCAAGGGGCAACACAGGGCTGGTCTTGGGGGCGATGGGCTTGTTTTGGGAAAAATCCGTGAATCAACAGAGCCCAAACCTGGACTGACCGTATTTTTCAGGAGGCGTTTTGTCTCTAATCACTTGAGAGAAGTTCTAACTTTAAAGTTTTACTGAGAGGATCAGCAGAAGCACTGTTTTGCCGACGTATAAAATTTACAAAACCTAATAAATTAAATACGTAGAATTCAGTGTTTATACGGTAAAATTGGCCGTATTTTGAAGGGATTGCAAAGAAGACAAACGCGAACAAATCCCCTCCTGCGCTTACGGTTTTTGCCAGAAAGTAAGACAGTGCAAGGGGTTTTTGCCGTATTAAATGAATGGCTAAGTGCTTTTACGGATCAGGGTGGATCAACTACCTCGAATGGGTGAGGGTCTTAATTTTCAAGTCAGACCTGGTTAGGGGGATGGCGATCGTAAATTCAGTTCCTTTACCCAGTTCAGACTCCACGGAAAGTTGTCCTCCGTGCTTCTCCACAATCGAGTAGCTAATCGATAACCCTAAACCTGTCCCTTTACCGACCGGCTTGGTTGTGAAGAAGGGGTCAAATAACCGCCGCCTTGTTTCGTCTGTCATGCCAGAGCCATTGTCTGCAATTCGAATGATTACTCTGGAATCAGCCAGTTCCGTTCTAATCCAAATGGTGGGATTCACCAGGGGCTTCTGGCCATTTCCCTCTCGCTTTTCACCCGCAGTCGATGAGAAATAGCTATCTGCAAGTGACTGCTCCACCGCATCGATCGCATTGCTCAGAATATTCATGAATACCTGATTCAGTTGGCTGGCAAAACAGGTGACTTCGGGTAATTGGCTGTACTCCTTGATGACTTGAATTGCAGGATAATCATTTCTTGCCTTCAGACGGTGTTGCAGAATGAGTAATGTGCTGTCAATTCCCTCATGAATATCAACCGGTTTCATCTCAGCTTCATCCAGGCGCGAGAAATTGCGAAGAGAGAGGACAAGCTGACGAATTCGATCTGCACCCACTCGTATGGATTGGAATAACTTTTCCAGGTCTTCCCGGAGAAACTCATAATCCATCTCTTCCATCTCGCGCTGAATTTCAGGGAAGGGCTGCGGGTAGTAATGCTGAAATTGATGAATCAAATGAATTAAATTTCGACAATACTCTTCTGCATGGTTGAGATTGCCATAGATAAAGTTAATTGGATTATTAATTTCATGGGCAATACCAGCTACCATTTGTCCTAAAGAAGACATTTTTTCCGTTTGGATCAGTTGAGTTTGAGTCTGTTTCAGTTTTGCTAAGGCTTCAGATAAATTCTGATTTTTCTCATTCAGCTCATGAGTTCGCTGTTCTACCTTCTGTTCCAATGTGTTATAAAGAATTGCATTTTGAAGGGAAATCGCTGCCTGACTCGTAAGAATCTTGAGAACTTCCAGACGATCGCGGGTGAAGGCCCCAGTTGCCAGATTATTTTCCAGATACAAAACGCCAATCAACTTGCCTCGATTATGAATTGGAGTGCCAAGAATACTTTTAGGTTGCTGTGAAAGGATATAGGAATCAGTAACAAACGCAGTTTCGCTTCTGGCTTCGTCTAACACCAGCGTTTCTGAAGTTCGAGTGACATAGTTAATGATGGATTTTGGAATAATTTTGTCAGCGCTTGCAAATGGGGTTTGTATTACGTTCCCATCGGAGGACTGGGTTACAACCATCCATTCTCTGTCATCAGCTATCACAAGCGCACACTTTTCTGCCCCAGCATTTTCCATTAGAACCTGAATCAGGGTTGAAAGCAGATGTTCTAGCTGAATTTCACTTGAAAGCGCCTGTGAAGCTTTAAGAACTGTCGCCAGATCCAAGGCATAGGAGAGATTGCTGCTACTGCTGGCAAGAGACGTCGAGGTGGTATAAAATTGCCCTGTTTTATAAGCAAATTTCTCCTGATTCAGAACTGAAGCCAGCAGTTGAGGATAGTGATTTTCCAGATCATTAATTTTAGCGACAGCGCCCCAGCGAACGTAGCTGTAGTAAGCATCGGTCAGGTAGACCTGAGCAATTTTCTCTCTACCCCAGGCTAAATAAAATTTAGCTGCTAACTCGTAAGCCAGTGCCCGGTCATTGAGGTAATCATTTTTGTCTGCTTCGGCGATGGCGCGATCGTAATACTCAATCGCTTCTGTGACCTGACCCAATACTCGATACCGTTCCGCTTCGACCAAAAAAAACTTATGAAGATAGTTCATCGGCGCGTAGTGCGCCCAGTGTTTTAACCTGGATTGATTCTCTTCTACACGTGCTAGAAGTTCATCTATTGAATGTGTTTGAGGACTGGCCGCTAATACTGTAAGCGAATCATAAAAGTGGAAGATGGGTACTGTTGCAAATCCAGTTCCTCCAGCCAAAAATTCTCTAGCTTTTTTAGCATTTTCTAATGCCTGATCAATCTCTCCAAAAAGGTAGCAGAGAATCAGTCGATGTAGATAGAAATAATGCAGCCCGGTGATATCGTTTGCTGCTAACAACAGGGGAAGGGCCTGCACCTCATTGTATGCTTCACCTGATAGAATGCAGGGATTTTCAGCCTTGCCTAAAAGATTCAGAACTGCCTGTAAATAAATCCGGCAGTAGTTTAGAGTGGTGGTTTGTTTAAAGGAGGAAAGAATGTGGCTGTAAGTTCTAATTTCTTTTCCTAGATGGCTGAGTTCGCGTCCAATCAAATAGGAGTATTGACAGATATCTTTAATGCAGTAACCAACAAATTCTAAATTTCCTGCTTCCAGCCCAGTTTGATAACCCTCCAGCAGAAATGGCAGGGTTTCTTTAATATGAGACTTGCCGTGAACAATAAAAGCGCCCAGAACAAAATAAGTACGGGTTTTGATTTCTTTAGAATTGGAATTGGAAACCAGATTAAGCCCCAACTGGCCGAACTGATCTGATGTGGAAATGTCTTGCAGAATGTTAGCGAGAAGAATTCCATAGCTGGCGTAGAAGAAAGCAGATTCTGGTGCATTGCCATGCTGAAGTGATGCCTTAACCTGCGCCAGAATGACCAGCGGAAACAGCATCGGGGCAGCCAGATAAATGGATGGAATGGCACTCAATACCAGGCGCATTACGGCCAGCTTGTCCTGATCAGTCATCGCTGGCAAATGGCTGAGTTCTTCGGGGGACCTCCCAGCAACGAGCACAGCCGTTTCCTGGAGAGCTTGCTGAATGTGAGCTGGAGTGGGTTCCTCTGGAAAGTGAACGCCAAACTGGTTTAATGCCTGACGGGCGATCGCGATCGCCTCCAGAAGTCGATTCTGGGAGGTATACGCCTGAATTTTAATTTCGTAAACCTTCACCTTATCCAACAGTGTGCGTGCCTGGCCCAGAAGCCTAGCGGCTAAAGATTCCATCTGCTCAAATTCGCCGCAGAGATAGGCGGCTTCTGTGGCTGACTCATACAGGGCCAGAGCCAGGTCATATTGACTTTGCCAGCAATCAATCTGCAACAGGTTAATTCCGACTGACAGATAGTTAATCGCCGTAGCGTAGGCCGTTGCAGCCTTTGCTTTTTGTCCAGCACGCAGATTTAACTCGGTCAGTTCTCGTCGTGCTGGGGGATTCAGTTTATTGCGCCGGATCACTGCATTCTCTGAAGGTTGGCCACTCCTGGGTAGACGCAAAGAGGACTGAGAGCCCAACCCTACTCCATAATTCAACTGGTTTACAATCTCAAAAATTTTCTCTTCTCGCTCAGCTTCTGGGGTATTGGCTAATAGTTGCTGGCCAATTTGCCAATGGGTGGAGCACTTTTGTGCTTCTGGAATCAATGCATAGGCTGCTTGCTGGATGCGATCATGGAGAAATTTGTAGGAGCAAGACTCAGCCGGTGAAGTCTCCACGGGGCCAATTGGAAGAGTTTGGGGGCCAGAATCTAGGTTCCCTGCTGGCTGCCCGACCTGGAACCGTTTGTAGCCCTCACCCACGGGCAGAATCAAGCCTTCCTCAACTGCTTCCCAGAGGTCAGCAAAGATTTTTGTTTCGGGTTGATTGCAGATGATGGCTAGCGTAGCCAGATCAAACTGATTACCAATACAGGCAGCCAGCTTAAGCACCGATTGCGTGTTGAGAGGCAATTTCTGCAATTGCTCTCCGGCAAATTTCACCACATCATCTGTAAACGACAGAGCCTTGATTTGTGACAAATTGTATTGCCAGCGGCCAGCAGTTGAATCAAAAGTGATGAGACGCTCGTCATGGAGAGATTTGAGGAATTGACTGACGAAAAATGGATTGCCCTTTGTTTTTTGATAGACCAGCTGAGATAGGGGCAGGGTTTCTTCTAAAGAACTATGGAGCGTGTCGGCAATCAGGTGATTCAAGTCAGAAAGTTGGAGAGGCTCCAGGGCGATCGCGCTGACCACGGCACCTGCCTGACGAATCTCCTCCACTGTCAACATTACAGGGTGGGCGGATGAAACTTCGTTATGCCGGTACGCCCCAATCAGAAGAAGATGCTGATTGTCAGTGTCACTCAAGAGCAGGTGCATCAGCTTGAGTGAGGCGGAATCTGCCCATTGCAGGTCATCCAGGAAAATGACTAGGGGATGATCGAGTGTGGCAAAGACTTTAATGAATTTCTGAAACAGGAGGTTAAAGCGATTCTGCGCTGCTGCACCTAACAGCTCTGGGGCAGCAGGTTGAGGGCCAATAATGTTTTCCAGTTCTGGAATAACCTCTACAATCACTTGTCCATTCTCGCCAAGCGCTCGCAGAATCTTCAATTTCCACCGCTCAATTTCGGCATCGCTTTCAGTCAATAACTGCCCTACCAGATCGCGAAACGCCCGCACAAAAGCAGAAAAAGGAATGTTGCGCTGAAGCTGATCAAATTTGCCACGAATGAAATAGCCTCGATGCAGGGCAATCAGTTTATGAACTTCGTTGACAACGGCAGTTTTGCCAATGCCAGAGAAGCCTGCTACTAAAAGGAGTTCGCTTTTGGGGTGCGGAGTGGTTTGGGGTGGGGAGTGGAGAGTAGGGTCAGGTGATTCCCCTTTCCCGACTCTCCTTTCTCCATCCCCTCTTCCTGCTACCCGCTTAAACGCTGCCAGCAGGACGGCCACTTCCTCTTCTCGACCGTAGAGTTTCTCTGGAATGGCAAAGCGATCGCAAATGTCATGCTTCCCCAAAGTAAAGGGGATAATGGTTCCTGTTTAATTCCATTGCTGGCGACAGATTTCCAGGTCATGTTTCAAGCCCAGAGCACTCTGGTAACGATCTTCAGCATTCTTCGCCATCAATTTGTGAACAATAGCAGAAAGGGCTGGAGGAATCGTCGGGTTCAGATGATGCACCGATGGAGGCTGCTTAGCGATATGACAGTAGACTAGCTCCATGGGATCATCGGATTCAAAGGGGATCTGTTGGGTGAGCAATTCAAAGAAGGTAATGCCTAGGGAGTAAAAGTCGGTGCGATAGTCAATTCTCCGGTTCATCCGCCCAGTTTGCTCAGGAGATAGATAGGCCAGAGTACCTTCCAGAACATTGGGGTTCATCAGGGATTGGGTTTCCTTGGGCAGAAGGGAAGCAATGCTGAAGTCAATTAACTTAACCTGTCTGGTTGTAGGGTGGATCAGAATGTTGGCTGGTTTAATGTCTTTGTGAATGACCCGATGATGGTGTAGATCTGCAAGAGTGGTCGCAAGTTGAATGGCGATCGCCAGAAAAGATGGCACATCCAGCGGCTGAGTGCGAATGTAGTCTCTGAGAGAAATGCCGCCAAAGTCCTCCATCACCAGAAGGTAGCCGTTGCGGAAATTCTCTAAGCTGTAGAGTTGGATGACTCCAGGCAGATTCAGGCTCCTGGCAATGGCGTACTGGTTGCGAAATTGAACGAGGTCGTTGAAGGTGGGGTATTCCTGCTTCAGCAGTTTAATCACAACAGGTTGCTGATCATCCTCTCGAATAGCGCGGTAAATGATGGTTCTTGAGCTGATGTAAAGTTGTTCAGTGACGCAGTAACCGGGAATTAGAGTCATCAGTTCAACCAGCTTCATCAATGTCAATCCTGGTAATCAGCAGGGTCGAAATCTATAGTGCCTGCTTGCTGGTAGTTCTTGAGATGGGGAAAATGCGCAAGTTTAGACTTTTACAATAGTAAATCCTGGTGAATCTACTTGCTAATCAACTACACTGGAACTCTTCGGTGCAGGTTTGGAAACCATTAGAAGGGAGCTGATTGACTGACAAAACTCAATTGCCCTCACCCCAAACCCCTTCCCCCATCTGGGGCACAAACTTCAACTAACTGTTGTAGTAGTTATCGAGGTAGTGCTAAACAAGTAAGGATGCGTTGTAGTGATGAACGAAGTACCCAATTGCCCCGACAGGGTTCTCGACCTTTTTAGAAAACGTTTTCCTGACTCAACGCGACACTCCTTGGCGCAACGTGCAGTTAAACCGTTCAATATCGCTGGTTTTGCCACT
>JAIMBL010000077.1 GCA_023511615.1 Leptolyngbyaceae cyanobacterium HOT.MB2.61 | reverse complement strand
CGATTAACCTGGAAAATCCCGACCCCGAATGCGACCTGGACTACGTACCCAACCACAGCCGGGAAATGCCCGTTGAAGTCGCCCTGTCTAACTCCTTTGGTTTTGGGGGCCATAACGTAACTCTGGCTTTCAGGAAGTATCGGCCATAATCGGCAATCCGGAGACCAAAATGGTAAGCTGTAAGGCGTTTAACTCTATTGCAAGACAGCAAGTTAAGCGCCTTCTAGTTTTTCTGAGAAGGTTGTGTGAACAGACAGGTGCTTCACCCTCCTTCCTCTGCAACAGCCAACACCTAACAATTCCCGACACCTGCGCTTCATGCTTCCGCCGCTTTCATCAGACCGTTGTACACGCCGTCGGTGTCAGTTAACCAAACCTTGCTCCCACAGGACAATAAGCTATGCCCAATACTGCCATTCGCTTTCCAATTGATCTCAGTGCTTACAAACCCGTCGCACTGGATCCTGCCAATCCTATCCTCTCCGCTGAGCAACATGAGGCACTGAAGTTCAATATTCAGCTTTGTCGGGATGCGATCGTCTTTTTCACTGCGACAGGAGCAGCCCACGGCGTAGGTGGTCACACTGGTGGGCCCTACGATACTGTTCCAGAAGTTGTGATCCTTGACGCCCTTTTCCGGAGCGCACCAGATCAGTTCGTCCCCATTTTCTTTGATGAAGCAGGGCATCGCGTTGGCACTCAATACCTGATGGCAGTGTTGCGTGGTCAATTACCTGCTGAACAGTTGATGAGTTACCGACTCGCCCACTCCAAGCTTCCCGGCCACCCTGAATTGGGCCTGACCCCCGGTGTTCAATTCAGTTCTGGTCGTTTGGGACACATGTGGCCGTATGTTAACGGCGTCGCCATGGCCCATCCAGGAAAGACCGTATTTTGTCTGGGGTCAGATGGTTCTCAGCAAGAAGGAAACGACGCTGAAGCAGCTCGTCTGGCAGTGGCCCAGCATCTCAACGTGAAGTTGATTATTGACGACAACGACGTGACGATCGCCGGGCACCCCTCCAAATACCTGCCTGGTTTCAGTGTGGCAAAGACCCTGGAAGGTCATGGAGTCAAAGTATTGCAGGGGGATGGCGAAGATCTGGATGGTCTGTATACCCGCATTATTGAAGCAATTAATACCCCAGGACCGATCGCCGTCATCAACAAGCGTCCCATGTGCCCTGGCATTGAGGGTTTAGAAGGTTCCAACCACGGGCATGACGTAATTTCAGTTAAACTGGCTCTGCAATATCTGGAGCAACGTGGACATACTGCTGCTGTTGAATATCTCAAGAATATTCAGAAACCCAAACAAGATTATGTGTTTCTGGGCGTGAGTGAAAAATGGGATTCCAACCGGAACGTCTTCGGTGATGCAGTCAACGCCGTGCTGGATCGGATGAGTGAAGAAGAGCGGAAAGCCAGAGTGATGGTGATCGACAGCGATCTGGAAGGCTCCTGTGGCTTGAAGAAGATTCACGACGCCCATCCCGAAATCTTCATCCCCTCCGGAATTATGGAACGAGGCAACCTCTCTGCCGCTGCTGGGTTCGGCATGGAAAAAGGGAAACAGGGCATTTTCGCCACCTTTGCTGCGTTTCTGGAGATGTGCATTTCCGAAATCACCATGGCCCGGTTGAACTACTCCAACCTTCTCTGCCACTTCTCCCACTCCGGCATTGACGACATGGCAGACAACACCTGCCACTTTGGCTTAAATAACTTCTTTGCCGACAACGGCTTAGATGACGGCTACGACACCAAACTCTACTTTCCAGCAGATGCCAATCAGATGAAAGCGGTTGTGGAAGCGGTATTCTTTGACCCAGGGCTGCGTTTCATCTTTTCCACCCGTTCCAAGACGCCGATTATCCTCAACGAGGATCACAAGGAAATGTTCGGCGAGGGCTACACCTTCGTTCCGGGCAAAGATGAAGTGGTGCGGGAAGGAACCGCAGGTTATATCGTCAGTTTTGGTGATGCCCTCTATCGTGCTCTGGATGCGGTGGAACGCTTAAAGCAAGAAGGCATTGATGTTGGCTTGATCAACAAACCAACCTTGAATGTGGTCGATGAAGCAATGATGACAAAACTGGGCAAAGCGCCCTTTGTGGTTGTCGTCGAATGCTTTAACCGCAAGACAGGTTTGGGTAGCCGTTTTGGTTCCTGGCTCCTGGAGCGGGGTTATACTCCCAAGTTTGCCTACCTGGGTACCCATGAAGAAGGTTGCGGTGGACTCTGGGAGCAGTACCCTCACCAGGGGATTGATCCGGCTGGCATCATGAAGAAAGTGAAAGAACTGGTTACTTAGATAGATTGAAGACTGGGCATATCTGCAGGGATGCTCTACGGAACGTCCCTATCGTTATTCTACTCACCAGCCACCAGGCTTAGGACAGGGTGCAGGGGGGGAACCCTTGGTTGGGGCTTGCCCCACTCTCTCTAATTCCAATGCCCTGACGCACCTGCGTAGAGCTACACAAACTGAAAACTTCATCGAAAGTTTACTGGCGGGTTGCATCTAATTTATGTTCCCTTTGAACAGCCTTAGGGATCATTGAAAAGGATTATTTTGCAAAAGCTGTGATACACATTGGGAGCACCTACCTGGGCATATTAGTTTGACGGCTCGCCAGATCTTCGGTGTAGCAGAGTGCTCAGTAAACCTCAAATTTCGACCGATATTTCCCTCAATAGATCACTGGCACCCTCAGTCATTCCCCTGTTTCGTCATCGATGTTCTCCCTCTTTCACTTCAAGAGCAGGATAATGTCTGATTTGCCAAAGCCACACTGTTTCAAGACTGCGATTGAAGACTCCTATCGGCTATCACCTATGCAACAAGGCATGTTGTTGCATAGCTTGCGAACTGACCTGGCTGGAGTCGATGTTGAACAATTGCTCTGCATACTGCGTGAAGATCTCAATCTGCCAGCATTTGAACAGGCATGGCAACGGATTATTGAACGTCATCCAGTCCTACGAACCAGCTTTCGTTGGGAAGGAGGCCATGAACCTGTTCAAATCGTCCATCGGTCAGTTCAACTTCCAGTGGATCACCAGAACTGGCAGCATTTGTCGGTTGAGGAGCAGCAGAATCGGATCGATACCTATTTGGAGGCTGACCGACGTCGGGGATTTGACCTGGCTCAGGCACCTCTGATGCGGCTGGCAATATTTCAAACTGCCGAAGCAGAGTATCAGGTCGTCTGGACCTTTCATCACATTTTGTTGGATGGACGCTCTCTGCCCATCCTTCTAAAAGAACTATTTGGGATGTACGAGGCGTTGTGCCAGGGGCAAATCCTTTCCCTGCCCCCCTCCCGACCCTATCGAGATTATATTCAGTGGCTCCAGCAGCACAACTCATTTGATTCTGCCGGATACTGGGGGCAATTGCTCCATGGCTTCGACACACCCACACCCCTTTCAGAAATTGGCAACACTGGCCATCTGAGCTGCTTGGCTGGCCATGAAAGTGTGCAACTGAACCTTTCGGAAGAGTTGACTACTGCTTTGCGATCGCTGGCAGAACAGCATAACCTGACTCCCAATACCTTCGTGCAGGGTGCCTGGGGGTTGCTTCTGAGCTACTACAGTGGCAACCAGGATGTAGTGTTTGGTGCCACCAGAGCCTGCCGCCGCTCCGCTCTGGAAGGGGCAACATCAATGGTGGGGTTGTTGATCAATACGCTGCCTGTCCGGGTTCAGATTGCTCCAGATAAACCGTTGTTGCACTGGTTGCAGGAACTCCGCAGCCAGCACATCGCCGTTAGACCTTACGAACACACTCCACTGGCCGAAGTGCAGAAGTGGAGCGCCGTTCCCCCTGGCACTCCCCTATTTGAAAGCATCGTTGTGTTTGAAAATTACCTGCTCAACACAGAACTGCAACGACAGGGAGGGAACTGGCAGAAGCGGGAGTTCCAGCTATTTGAGCAGCCTCCCTACCCCCTGGTGCTTACCGGAAACCTGGACACTGAACTGCGGCTGAAAATTTTCTACGATCGCCAACAGTTCGAGTCCGTCACCATTACCCGCCTATTGCAGCACCTGCGCACTCTGCTGGAGGGAATGGTGACCCATCCAGAACAATGCCTGGGCGAGTTGTCTGTTCTAACGGAGGCAGAGCGGCATCAGATTTTAGTAGAGTGGAACGCCACTGATGCGGAGTATCCCCGGCATTTACGTTTACATGATCTGGTTGAAGCCCAGGTAGCCCGATCGCCCACTGCTGTTGCGGTCGTATTTGACAGCCAGAGACTCACTTATCAGGAACTGAACCAGCGGGCAAACCAGCTTGCCCACCACCTGCAAACCCTGGGTGTTAGACCGGAAGTTACCGTGGGGATTTGTCTTGAACGATCGCTGGAAATGGTGATTGCGCTTCTGGCAGTACTGAAGGCGGGAGGAGCTTACGTGCCTCTGGACCACGCCTACCCCCCGGATCGCCTGGCCCACATTCTGACAGATGCGGAACTGGCAGTTATTCTGACCCAGAAAACATTACTGCCAGTTTTGCCAGAATCAGAAGTTCCCGCCCTTTGCCTGGACAGCCACTGGCCGAGTATTGCCCACGCAAGCGCGAAGAATCCTGTCAGTCCAGCAACGGCTGAGAACCTGGCCTATATCATCTATACCTCCGGTTCAACAGGCAAACCCAAAGGGGTTTTGATAGAACATCGAGGAGCGGTGAATACCATTCTGGATATTAATCGCCGCTTCCGGGTCGGTTCTCAAGATCGGGGGCTGGCAGTCTGTTCCCTCAATTTTGACCTGTCGGTTTACGATATTTTGGGATTATTGGCCGCAGGCGGTACGGTGGTTTTGCCCCGGCCTGCGATTGCCCCAGACCTCAATCACTGGATTGACCTGATGGAGCAAGAACAGGTCACCCTCTGGAACTCGGCTCCCCCCGTCATGCAAGCCTTTGCTGGGTATCTGGCTGACTGCGATCGCTCCCTGCCTGCATGTCTGCGGCTGGTGCTGCTGAGTGGTGACTGGATCCCCATCACCCTGCCTGATTTGATTCGCCGCTTAAAGCGAGAAGCGGAACCGATTGAAATTATCAGTCTGGGTGGTGCTACGGAGGCATCCATCTGGTCCATCCTTTACCCGATTGGGGCGATCGACCCTGGCTGGAAAAGCATTCCCTATGGGCGACCGATGGCAAACCAGCAGTTTTATATCCTGAATCCGCAACGTCAGCCCGTTCCGGTGGGGCAGGTGGGAGAACTCTACATCGGTGGTGATGGGGTTGCCCGTGGCTACCACAACCGTCCCGATCTGAACGCTACCAAATTTCTCCCCGATCCCTTTCGTAACCAGCCCGGAGCCCGTCTGTACCGAACTGGCGACCTGGGACGCTACCGACCCGATGGCACTATTGAATTTTTGGGGCGAACTGACCATCAGGTGAAGATTCGAGGTTTCCGGATTGAGCTGGGTGAAATTGAAGCGGTACTGATGCAGCATCCAACCGTTCGAGAAGCTGCGATTCTGGCCCAGGAGGATACTCTGGGTCATAAACAGCTTGTAGCCTACCTGGTTCCTCAACGGGAGCCGGGAACTGGAGTGTGCGATCGCGGCCCCTGGACAAAAGCTTTGACTGGTCAAGCCTCACCCCTTGGGAGTCCTCCAGATTCATTCATCCAATCCATCCGGAGCTACCTGAAGGAAAAACTACCCGATTACATGGTGCCTGCTGCGTTTGTCTTACTGGAAAGCTTGCCCCTGACCCCTAACGGCAAATTGGACCGTCAGGCTTTACCTCCAGCCAGTTTTACCCATCAACCGGATTTGGATTCCACAACCTCCTTTGCAATTCCTCAGGATGCCATTCAACGTCAATTGGTCGAAATCTGGGAGGAGTTTCTGGGGGTTCAGCCAATCAGTGTGAAGGATAATTTCTTTGAGCTGGGGGGGCATTCGCTGTTAGCAATCCGCCTCTGGTCAAAAGTGGAGAAAACCTTTGACCGAAAACTGCCTCTGATTACCCTGTTCCAGGCACCCACAATTGAGCAATTGGCGGAGCGTCTGCGCCAGCCAATGGATACCGCCACCCCCCTCTGCCCATCCCTGGTGATGATCCAGCCCGGTAATCCCCAGCACAAGCCACCATTGTTTTGTATTCACACTCTGGGTCGGGGTTTAATCTTTTGCCGACCGTTTGTTCGCTACCTGGACCCAGAGCAACCGATTTATGGCCTGTCTACTCAAATTGGGAACGAAAATTTTGGATCCAATCAAGTGGAAGCCTTGGCGCAGCATTATGTCCAGCAAATGCGCCAGATTCAGCCACAGGGTCCCTATTTGCTGGCGGGTCTTTCCTTTGGCGGCATGGTGGCCTTTGAAATGGCGCGTCTGCTGGCAGCCCAGGGGCAGACCGTTTCTCTATTGGCCATGCTGGATACCCGCTCACCCTATGCGTTGCGATCGCTGTCTCTGCCCGAACAGCTTACGGAGCATTGGCAGCAACTGTGTGACAAGGGTCCGCGATATTTGTTCCAGAAATTGCGAGAAAGTATGGTTGGGCAGGCTCGATCAATTTCAGAGTGGACATACCACGTGTATTCAGAAGCAGGCGTTCGATTATGTAAGCTATTTAGCCGCCCCCTACCTGACCGTTTGCAGGATTACCTATTTGAACGGGAAAACCTTCAGTCAGCCGCACTTTACATGCCTGGATATTACTCAGGTTCAGTTAGGCTCTTTAAGGCAATGGAAGAAGGGAGAGGGGTTAAGTTGAGCCTCCGACCCGATCTGGGTTGGCAGGCGCTGGTAGAACAGTTGCACATTCACGAAATTCCGGGTGATCACCTGAGGATGCTGGAAGAACCCCATGTTCAAATTCTGGGTCGAGAATTGCAGCAGTGTATTTCCAGGGCGATCGCAAATCATACCAATCTAAACGGAATTCACGATACATGAAGAGGTGTGGGGGCTGCACCCCCTGCCCCCCTGTGTCATCTTAAATGGGTATCACTAGGGAAGTTTGATCGAACGCCCTCACCGACGATAGAGAACCAGGGGATAGATATCCAAATTCACGCTTAAGGATCAGTTGGAAAGTTCCGAACAATCGAACCCGTCTACCTTAAGATGAATGTTAACTTACATAAACGGCAGTCACAATTATAGCTATAGCCACCAAGCTCAGGACGGGGTGAGGGGGAACCTCTGGCTGGAAAGCCCCCACACCCTCTTCAAACCAATGTCCTGAGCGACGTGGTGACTGCTATAGATTCAGGTGCTATTTGACTGCTTGCAGATTGCCACTTCTATGTTCTCGAATAATCCCCTGCAAATTTCTCAGTTGCTGCTGACTGCTCTAGACACTCGCATTCACGTCTACTACCCAGACAGGATTCCTGGGGATAGTTCTGTGCTGGTGATTAGCAACCACCGTAGTTTTATGGATGCGCCGCTGTTGATGGCGGCCCTGGGGCGCTCAGTCCATTTTGCTTGCCATCACTACATGGGGCAGGTGCCGATTCTGCGTGAGTTGATTACCCGCATGGGTTGCTTTCCTCTGGATGCCCCTGGTGAACGGGAACATCATTTTTTCAGACAGGCAACTCAACTTCTGCAAGCCCGGCAGGTGGTAGGGGTGTTTCCAGAAGGGGCATCTCCAATGGTCAGACCCACGCTTCCTGACCAGATGGGAGCGTTTCATCGAGGGTTTGCCCACCTGGCGATGCGGGCTCCAGTGAACGATCTGGCAGTGCTACCTGTGGCGATCGCGTCCAATGAAGAAGTTTCCAGTGTAGGCATCCCACTCAGATTGCTGAGCCTGTTTGATCCTTCAGAACCTCTGTTTGCTAAAGATGACTGGCATCCCATGGTAATTTACAAGCGCGTTAGTGTCCTGATAGGTCGTCCCCAGTGGATTTCCCTATCGCAGCGGGAAACCTATCAGGGGAAACAGGCGAGAGCTCTGGTTACTGAGCTAACCCAGCAGTGCCACGCCGAGATTGACCATCTTCTCCGTTTGGGATGCGAATAACATGCCAGGAATTCGAAGTCATCTTGTTTTTTTGACCCCTCAACAGTTACAACCCAACTATCCACTGTTTATATTTCTGCCTGGTATGGATGGCACGGGAAAACTGCTGCGCAGGCAAACCGCAGGCTTGGAAGCGGCGTTTGATGTCAGAAGTTTAGCCATTCCATTGGACGACCTGACCGGTTGGGACATTTTGACTGAGCGCGTGGTGGCACTGGTTCAGGAAGAGGTAGCAAAGTCCTCCAAACGTCCGGTCTACCTCTGCGGCGAGTCCTTTGGGGGCTGCCTGGCCATGAAGGTTGCCCTTCATTCGCCCCAGTTGTTTGACCGCATTCTTCTAATCAATCCTGCTTCGTCGTTTACCTCGCGTCCCTGGTTGACCCTGGGTGCACAGCTTGGTCGCTGGTTACCCAACCTCCTCTTTCACCTTTCTTCCGTGTCTCTCATGCCCCTGCTGGGAAACATGGAACGCATTTCAGCGGCCGATCGCCAGGCATTTTATGAAGCCGTTCAATCTGTTCCACAAGAAACAACAATCTGGCGAATCCTTCTACTCAGCGAGTTCCAAGTTTCTGAAGCAAAGCTGCGTCAACTCACCCAACCGATTTTGCTTCTAGCCAGTGCTGCCGATCGCCTGTTGCCCTCTGTAGAGGAAGCATACCGCCTGGCACGAATTTTTCCCAAAGCCCGGGTGGTTGTGCTGCCCAATAGCGGACATGCCTGCCTGCTGGAAGCGGACGTCAACCTTTACCAAATCATGAAAGCCTATCGTTTCTTAGAAGACCAGGACTCCGTATACCATGCCCAGACCTGCGGTGCAGTGCAACCCTGATTGGCACAAACCTGAGTGGAGCCGACTTAACCGACGCTGACCTCCAGGGTGCTAACCCTATCGGTGTTAACCTGACAAACACCAACCTGATGAACGCCAGCCTCCTTAGCACCAATTTTCGCCATGCCAGGCTACAAAGCGCTAATCTCACCAATGCCGATTTATAGCGGTAGTCATTATAGTTAGGACAGGGTGCAGGGGTTTTACCTCTGGCTGGGGGCGAAGCCCCCACTCCCTCTCTAATTCCAATGTCCTAACGCACCTGCGTAGAGCTATGCCTGATACCAACCTGAGCAGTGCTGACCTCACCAATGCAGACCTGACACAGGCAAAACTGGACGATGGAACAAGGCTAGGGATAAACTCAGTCCCTGAAACTAACGCAACCCTCGTCGATTAAGCGCATCCAGCATCTGACGCTTAACTTGAACAGCCCACGAGTCAAAATCAAAATCCTCACTCTTAGCGTCTGTAGATGAAGAAACAGACTTTCTGGTCGACTTGGCGGGTTTGCTGGTGTTCATTAGTTAGGGAGGAGTAAAGAAATTTTCTAAAGGAGTAGAAAATACTCTTGCTTATTCAGCATACTTATTCAGCATAAAGGATTTTGTCAGGAACAAGCTGCCTAAATATAGGGTTGCATGAGATAAGCGCAACCAATCAATGCTATACGTGCATAAACTAAGTAGCTGGGTGCAATTCAATTAAAGATGGTTTTGAGGGTGGAGGGGGTGAATTCCCCTGCCTAGGGGGCACGCCCCCACTCCCCTTCCTCCCAATTAAGGATGTCTACCTACTTGTGACAAAGACGAAACAATATTGACAAAGACGAAACAATATGTGCCTGACGCCGTTTCTCCTGACCTCTGGTAAACAAAAACCTCTCTCACAGGATTGGAAGAGGATAAGTCCTTCAGAAATATTAGTTGAGATGCATCTCTGCCAGGGGGCGATCGCCTATTTCTTTCCCGTCAGATCGATGCCCAGGTAAGTCTTGCTCATGTAATTAACGAGCCGCTTCAGGGGACTGGCAATCTCAGAACTTTCAACCGCCATGGATAAGCCCAAAAGGGTGGCAAACTCTTTGTCAGACAATTGCCCCGCCTGATGCTTCTGAAACGCGTCCACTACCGTAATCAGCTCGTCTACGGAAAAATCATATCCATTCTTAGCGGCAAATTCGGCCACTACAGGAGCTCGCTCGCCCTTAAGGGCAGCTGTTTCTTCGGTGTCTAACTCCGCTTCGCTGCTGATGTTCCCGTCACCCACACCTAACAATGACTCTAGCTGCTGGCGCAGGGCTTCATCTTCAGCCGTCTTTTGCATGAATTGCAGCACTGTTGCAGTTGCCATAGGAAAATGCTCTGGTTGGTTAGTTCGCCAACATAATAGCAGCCTGAAATCGGATAATCGATTAATAAAAACTGAAGCTTAAAACCCTTTTCAAATCAGCCATGAGTGTTGTTGCAATCTAATGCAGATTGTGAGAACTCATGCGCGCACCTATCGCGTACCTATCGAATCCTATGACCTGATTATTGTTGACTTTACAATTTCCCCCAGTCATCGATACGAGCAAGAGAAAAACGGGATTGAGATGATCAAAATGGTTTTAACTTCGGCGTTCATTAGCAAAAACGATCCGAATATCGCTACCAACCTCAGTGCTATTGCCGATAAAGTTCTACCGAAAGATCTCGGCCTGGACAAAATTCTCCAATCAGTCAAATATCTACTCAAGGTAGAACACTCACCCTGAACCAGTTTCTCTCCTCACTTTGCACTCCCCTGTTGTGGCCTTTAAAGCAACAAGCACCACTCAAATGTATCAAAACGTTAAGGAGGGCAACGTTTTGTTTTTTAGGCTTTATCAAGTGAATAAGTTTTGCTAACTTCTCTAGAAGTTGTGAAAGCTGTTTTGAGGGTTTCAGTGTTGTTGCTGAGACTTGCCTGGCTAAGCTGTTGACCTTTTAACTTGAGTAATGATGCCTTTTCTGCCTTTGTCTCCACGTTACCGTCTTGATGATGAGTTACCCTGGCTTGAGGGGATCGACCCCAGTCGCCACTACTGGATCTCGGTGAATGGGGATGCGGCCTTGAAGGTTGCTATTCCCGGTGTGTTAGTTTCTTCCTTTACCCAGTTTAAGGACACAATTTTAAGTTTCCGTGCCCTGAAACCGGGAGAAAATTTGGTGCTGAAGCGGGCAGCAGACGCTTGCACTATCTATTGCATTGGTCAAAACTGCTACGCAATTGAATCGGAAATTCAGGGAGCAGTTGTCTGGCACCTGTTCGACCAGGAAACCTTAGAGAGCCTCTTGATGACCGGGCATCCAGACTGGCAATGTTCTCCCAGGGATGTGGAGCTGGGACGCAGCATGCTGATGCGATCCTGGCAACAGTCAGTGGCAGCGTAAATATCCCACTCTACTTTCGTAGCTTAAGCAGTTCCTGAAGAGATGCCAGGAGCTTGATCTTGGCAACGAATAGCTCTTTCCAGGGACTCAGGATAAATTGCCAGGATACATTGACGGAGAAAAGAGCGGTCTGTACCTGACCAATGACCCGGTATTCAGTACAGCCATTCTCCAGGGTCTGAAAGCTTGCTTGCTTCGGCAGCAGAACAATTCCCTTTGCTTCTTTTTCTAGATAGGCTGCGATCGCCTCTCTCCCGATGACTTCTGTTTCAAAAGGGGGATAAAGAACGCCATCAATGGCAAACAATTCACTGGTGGCCCGGAATTCTCCCGCGTTGAGCGTTTCAAAGTATCTCAAAATCACAGGATCATTCACTCCTGCAATCGCTATCTCAGTAGAGGCTTGAAAAGTTGGAGCGAGGAAAGTGTTCTTTGCAGCCGGGGAAGGAGCGATCAAAGAATCCATAGGTCACACCAAATAACTCACTATCGATTTGCGGTAGAAAAGAGCCCCTCTGTGAAATAACCCTCTCAAACCACTCAGTAGCCATCATGAAAGGCTTACAATGTCACCAATGAAAATAAGGAATTCAGTAGAATCTAGGGGCTTATTTTTCAAATCAGGCAGGTCTATTAGGGTTCGAACCTGTTTCAGCAGATTTCCAATTTGAGCCCGAGATATCTCAAGGCTCTTAAGTCAGCGACATTCGGCTATAAGCAAATAAATCTTAGAAAAAGGGGAAGTAAGTCGAACCTACCTCCCCAAATCTGCTTATCGCCAAATCTTTTGCCCGCCTATGAAGAAGTAACAGTAACGACCCTCAGGAAAGCCTGTGTCAAACTTTGTAGCGACAGTCGTAGATGAGATAGGGTGCAGGGTTGAAAATCCTAGCTGGGGGCACCGTTCTCACATCCCTTTTAAGCCGATGCCGTAACACGTTTGCGTAAAGCCGTATGAGGGCTACAGACGTGCGAAACTCGCAAAGCACTAAAATGTCAGGGGATCGACTCCCATATCAACTACGATGTTACGCAAGACTGTAATTTGCTGGCTTAATTCAAGCCGTTTGAGGGAATCAAGAGCTCGCTGAACCTGAGCCGAACTGGAATAGTCAGCGGGCATAGGAACAACAATTCCTTCTTTCATCCATTCAGCCAGCTGATACCAGAAGGCCAGCTTGGTATTCGCACTTAACACACCATAGGCGCGGGTAGCAGGGGTGCCTGCTTTGCGAACCAGGTCACGCATGAACTCCAACTGTTCGCTGTAGGACATCTGCCGAACTTGATTCAATAGACCTTCTGCCAAATAAAGACGTGCAGCACCTGGAGCAGCGGGCGTAATCGTGCGTCCCATTTCGGTGTAGACGTACCACAGCAGTGCCAGCTGATCATCCACACTCAACCGCTTAATTTGCTCCGTAACAGGAGCAACTGCGTTGGATGACTCGACCTCTGCAAGGTAAGGATTGACGTAACGGGATGGGAACGACTCTGTAGAGAAAGCCATAAAACCTCCTAATCACTGTGTCCCATCAACTGATGGATGATCATTTGCTTGTCTTGTGTTAGTCGAGAGAACAAATTGTCCTCACTCCTCAATAATGCAGCAAAAATTTACAAATTGCAATTTTATTTTACAAACTCACAGTTTGGACAAACTTATATATTCTGTTTTTTTAGATAGGCTTGGCATATGAGCCAATTTATGAATTCCGGTCAACTTACTGAGCAGACGGTTAAACAAAAAGCTTTGGATCTGGGCTTTCATCGGGTAGGGATTGCGGCAGTGGAAGGTCCACAGTCCAGTGAAGGGCTGGTTTCCTGGCTGGAAAAAGGGTATCAGGCAGACATGGCCTGGATGGAGAATCCTAAGCGTCGGGATATTCGGCAGGTGATGCCGGAGGTGCGATCGCTCATCTGTGTGGCCCTTAATTACTACACTTCCAACGCCCGGCCTGAGGGAAGGGAATATGCTAAAATCTCTCGCTACGGATGGGGAAAGGATTACCACAAGGTTTTGACTAAGAAGCTGAAACTCCTGACCCGGTGGCTGGAAGCCCAGGGAGAGGGGATTCAGGCACGTTACTATGCTGATACTGGCCCTGTGCAGGACAAGGTCTGGGCAGAGCGGGCTGGAGTTGGTTGGATTGCTAAAAATGGAAATCTGATTACCCGTGACTATGGCTCCTGGGTATTTTTGGGAGAAATTCTAACTAATTTAGGGTTAACACCTGATCGCCCTCATACGGCTCACTGTGGCACCTGCACCCGCTGCATTGAAGCCTGCCCAACCCGGGCTATTATTCAACCATCTGTGATTGACTCCAATCGCTGCATTGCTTATCACACGATTGAGAATCGGGCAGAGGAACTGCCAGCAGCGATCGCCTCTCGTATGCAAGGATGGGTAGCGGGTTGCGACATTTGCCAGGATGTGTGCCCCTGGAACCAGCGTTTCGCCCAACCCACTGATGTAGCTGAGTTTCATCCCTATCCCTGGAACATCAACCCCACTCTGGCCGAACTTGCCCATCTTTCTGACGAAGAGCATGCCCGACGGTTTACAGGGTCAGCTTTAAGGCGAATCAAACCCTCGATGTTGCGCCGCAATGCGCAGGCAAATCTGAGTAATGGAGGAGTGGAGTAGAAGGGTGGATGAGTGAAGGGGTGGGGGAGGAATGGAAGGATAATAAATGTAAAAAGGTGTTCTGGAAAGGGACTCTGACTCCTTGAAACCCTGATTTCTCCGACTCCCTTGCCAGGATTGCCACAAGAAGTTGACAAACCCTTTTCACCTCACACCTCTCTAATCACTAACAGCCAACAGCTAAAAATTACTTATGCCTTTAGTCATTGCAGGAGAGCGTAGTGGTGCTGGTAAGACAACCGTGACTCTGGCGTTGCTTTCCTGTTTGCGTCGGCGGGGGCTATTGGTTCAATCCTTTAAGGTTGGTCCCGATTATATTGACCCCATGTTTCATTGCTATGTAACGAGGCGACCTTGCTACAACCTGGATCCGGTTCTAACTTCAGAAAGATACGTCCAGCAATGTTTTAGCCATCACACTGATAGTGTCGCCTATGCTCTGGTGGAAGGGGCGATGGGGCTGTTTGATGGGGCAGCAGGACGGGGAGATTATGCCAGCACTGCCCACGTGGCCCGTCTGTTGGGGCTGCCTGTGCTGCTTGTGGTGGATTGTAGCCGGATGTCTTATTCCATTTCCGCTTTAGTTCATGGCTACCGTTCCTTCGATTCCCGTGTGCATCTGGCAGGGGTTGTTTTAAACCGGGTGGGAAGCGATCGCCACCTGGACATGCTGAAATCTGCCCTTGAACCCTTGAATGTTCCCATTCTAGGAGTGCTGCGCCGCCAGGACAGAATTACCATCCCGGATCGCCATCTGGGTCTCGTTCCTACGCTGGAACTGGGAAATTTGGAGCCTTTAGTGGATCAACTGGCTAGCTTAGGTGAAACGAGCTTTAATTGGTCCCGTTTACTGCCTCTATTGGAAACAAATCGAACTCTGGCAGGAACAGAGCGATTGCAAATCAGTACCAAACCTGAAACTCGTTCGGAAAATCCATCCCTTCAATTCAAACCTCAAACCTCAAACCTCAAAATTCCAATTGCGATCGCCCAGGATGCCGCCTTCAACTTCTATTACCAGGACAACCTGGATTTATTGACAACGATAGGAGCCGAACTGATTTTCTGGAGTCCGTTGAATGATTCTGAATTGCCAAAAGGAGTTCAGGGGCTTTACTTGGGGGGTGGCTTTCCAGAGATATTTGCTGCCCAACTGACCGAGAATGAATCCGCCCGGAACGCCGTTAAAGTGGCCATTCAATCCCAAATGCCGACCTACGCCGAATGCGGTGGGCTGATGTATCTGTGTCAGCATATTGTGGATTTTGACGAGCGATCCCACCCTATGATTGGAATTTTGCCAACCACCGCTGTGATGGGAAAACGCCTTACCCTCGGCTACCGTCAGGTCTCAGCATTGCAGGATGGTTTGATGTTTGCCAGAGGTGCGATCGCCTGGGGGCACGAATTTCACCGTTCCCATTTGACAAAAGAATCTCAACGACCATTGTTTTCCCTTTCTTCCCCTGCCCCATCTCCTACCGAGGGCTGGCACTTCCCTCACCTGCATGCCTCCTACATCCATCTGCACTGGGGCGCAACCCCCGAAATTCCTGAACGATTCTTGCGCAACTGTGCTAGGTTTCGCAGTGAGAATTAGCAGTGAGAATTAATAGACCATCCCAGAGGTGGCGATCGCCCGGCCTCAGATTTGGATTTGTTTTCAGGTAATCATGTAACCAGTTACAACCCCGGTTCGATAAACCACTTAAACTTTCTCAATCAACCCAGACATCTCGTTCCAGGTTTACCAGGGTAGCACGAAGCTTGCGCACAAACCCTTTATCTCTCCGGGAGTAGGAGATAAATGCATCAATCATGGATCTTCAGCGATCGCCTCAATTGCTAGCAGCAAGGCTTCTTCCTGTTCCTCAAAATCTTCTTCTGATAGCTCACCCATATCAAATGCAAGTTGCAATGCCAGAAGTCGTTTGTGCAGGTTTTCCCGATTGTCTAGCTCGGCTTCTGCCTGTTCTTGAACTTGTTCAGCAATCCAGGCAATTCCAGTTACAGGAGCAAATAGGAGACGGAGAAGCATAGAGTTGTTAGTGTCAGTTGTTGGTTGTTAGTTGCTGGTTGTTAGAGAGGCGGCAGGTGACAGGCAGCAAGCAGAGCTAACTCAAAACTCAAAACTCAAAACTTTCCTCACCCTCACTAACAACCAAGAATTAGTTAATCCGATCAATTCAACTGAGCAAAATTGTAGGGAGCGGTTAAGTTGTTGTAACGGATCTTCAAACGGCCATGAAAAAATTGGTCAAGCGCTTCCACCTGAGTACTAAATTCAGGCTCTACTTCCCAGGGAATCAGGTACGCCGCATTGTAAATCATGGATTCAGTTAACGTATCGTTTTCAACGACCTCCGTTGCAAAGGAATTCAACTGCTGGCGAAAGGCGTTGATAATACTTTGCTTGCGGCTTTCAATTGCCTGTTCGATCGCCTGCCCAATCGACACTACCTGATCCATACTTAAAGTTTTTCCTTCCAGGCGATCGCGCTTCTCCCGCAAATCCTGGTTCTCATCCAGCAGCATTTGCAGTTCAACATCCTGTGTCCAGAACACCTTAACACTGACTTCCTGTTGTCCCTCCAGTCGGCTGAATAATTTTTTTAGCTGATCCCCATAGGGAGATGTTAACTGCTGGCTTACAGCCTCCCAACTCTCAATAATGAGCCCAAACTGAAGTGGCAGCAATGTCCGATAGCCCGCCTGCATCGCCTGTTCCAACACCTTTTCGTGGCCTAACAGGTTTTTCCGGCTGGCAAGATACCGTTCTTGCTGCGCATCCGAATAGAGAAAGGCAAATCCATCAATAGTTTGGAGTTGCACAGGTTGTTTATCCAACCCCTCCAGTTCCAGACCCTGGGGACCGGGAGGAGGAAAAATGCCATACAAATAAATTCCGTTGCTCATAGGGGGCAGTAGGATGCAGTCATTTAACTAGTTTTAGAGTTCCCCTAAACTCTGCAAAATCTCCTCAATTTTTCCCTGCTGCTCCTTATCTCTACCAACCAGCCTCAATGACACAACAATTTCAAGCGAGTCTTAGCTAAGACAGTGGAATCTCAAAAAAGGCATCTCAAATCGCTTAAATGAGTGGAATTCAGGTTCACCTCCACCTGATAGCAGCAGATATTATTTTCATGAAAATTCTCTCTGGTATTTCGGATAGGTCTTGCGGGGCTTATCCGACAGCAGAGCTAGTAGAGTTTACAAACTTGTTAGCCCTACCGACACGGCTAATCAGGCAGATTCCTCCCAAGGTCAAAACATTGAGCTATAAGTGGACAGAATGCATCTGCACTGTGAGGACTGGTAAAGATCTGATTCAGAGTACTCTCTATTCCTGTCCCGGAACTGTTTAGCCTATGGCACAACTCGAAGATCTCACCTGTGGTACTACGGTCAAAGGCATCCTGCCGAATCGTAACGTGACTGTCATTGATGCGAAGTGGCATGGGAGTGACGTGGTGGAGTTGACCTATAAAGATGCCAATGGGCAGCCACATACATAACTATTGTTACGTGATGACGAACCGACCTTGGAAATTGTCACCGAAGGACATTCTTGGAGTTTTGATGGGGATGGGGCGTTGCTGCGGCTCGTCTCAGAAGCCCATCGCATTCGGCTGGCTCACTTATTCGATCCGCTGCTGGCGGTGCATACCTCGTTGGTGGAACCGCTGCCCCACCAGATCACGGCAGTGTATGGCAAAATGCTGACCCGTCAACCGCTGCGTTTTTTGCTGGCGGACGATCCGGGGGCTGGGAAAACCATCATGGCGGGGCTGTTGATCCGGGAATTGCTGATTCGGGGAGACTTGCAACAGTGCATGATCGTTTGTCCGGGCAGTTTAGCGGTGCAGTGGCAGGATGAGCTGTCCCAAAAGTTTCACTTGCCGTTTGAGATTTTAACCAACGATCGCATCGAAGCGGCTCGGACTGGGAACGCCTTTGCAGAAATGCCGCTGGTGATTCGGCTGGACAAGCTGAGCCGAGATGAGGCTTTGCAAGCCAAGCTACAGCAAACTGATTGGGATCTGGTGGTAGTGGATGAAGCGCACAAACTGTCTGCCTCGTTTTTTGGGGGGGAAATTCGGGAAACGAAGCGGTATAAGCTAGGCAAGTTACTGTCAACATTGACTCGCCATTTTTTGTTGATGACGGCGACTCCCCATAATGGCAGGGAGGAGGATTTTCAGTTATTTCTGGCGTTGTTGGATGGCGATCGCTTTGAGGGGCGATTCCGAGATGGGGTACATGTCTGCGATGTGTCGGATTTAATGCGGCGGTTGGTGAAGGAAGACTTGCTCAAGCTTGATGGCAAACCGCTCCTCCCTGAACGGCGGTCGCACACGGTCAAGTATGTCCTGTCGGATCTGGAAGCTGTTCTTTACAAGCAAGTCACCGATTACGTCCGGGAAGAATTTAACCGAGCCGAAGCCTTAGCCAATGACGGCCGCAAAGGAACCGTTGGCTTTGCCTTGACGATTTTGCAACGGCGGTTGGCGTCTTCGCCGGAGGCGATTTATCAGTCGTTGCGGCGGCGCAGGGAGCGGTTGGAGAAGCGGTTGGGGGAGGATCGGGAACCACAAAGGCACAGAGGGCACGACGAGGAGCCTCTGTGGACTCTGTGTCTCCGTGGTGAGTTAGAAGAAGAGGATTTGACGGCGGCGGAGTGGGAAGCAGCCGAAGCGGAGGTGGTGGATCTGGCGACGGCTTCCCAGACGATCGCGGAATTACAGGCGGAGATTGAGCGGCTGCGGGGGTTAGAGGATTTGGCGTTGCGGGTGCGACGGAGTGGGCGCGATCGCAAGTGGGAGGAGTTATCTAAGCTGTTGCAAACACTGCTATTAGAAGAGAGAAAAGAGGAGAGAGACAAGCGGGAAAAGCGGGACAGTGCCCTCACTTCTCACTTCTCACTTCTCTCTCCTAAGCTCGTGATCTTTACGGAGCACCGAGACACGTTAAATTACCTGGTCAATCAAATTACGACCCTCATTGGACGGCCTGAGGCGGTCGTTACGATCCACGGGGGCATGGGTCGAGAGGAGCGCAAAAAGGCGGAGGAGGCGTTTAAGCAGGATGTGACGGTGCAGGTGTTGATTGCCACGGATGCGGCGGGGGAGGGGATTAACCTGCAACGATCGCATTTAATGGTGAATTACGATCTGCCCTGGAATCCGAATCGGCTGGAGCAGCGGTTTGGGCGGATTCACCGGATCGGTCAAACAGAGGTCTGTCACCTCTGGAATTTGGTGGCGGAGGGGACGCGGGAAGGGGATGTGTATCTCTCGCTGCTGAAGAAATTGGAGGTTGAACAAAAGGCGCTCGGCGGTAAGGTGTTTGATGTGTTGGGGAAAGCGATCGCCGGCAAGGAACTGCGAGAATTGCTCATTGAAGCGATTCGCTATGGCGATCGCCCTGAAGTCAAGGCCAAGCTCCAGCAGGTGGTGAGCGATCGCCTCGACCAAAATCGGTTGCGGGAGTTGCTAGAGGAACGTGCCCTGGCACGAGACTCAATGGATACGACCAAGGTGCAGCAGATCCGCCAGTAAATGGAACGCGCCGAGGCCCGCAAACTTCAGCCCCATTTCATTGCCGCTTTTTTCTTGGAAGCCTTTCAGCAATTGGGCGGCACCATTCGGCAGCGAGAACCCAAACGCTATGAGATTACCCATGTGCCAGCGGTGATCCGTCAGGGCGATCGTGGTGAACCGATTTTGCGGCGATACGAGCGCATTTGCTTTGAGAAAAGCCTGATTACCGTCCCCGGCAAACCCCCAGCCGAATTTATCTGTCCGGGTCACCCGCTGCTGGATGCGGTGCTGGACTTGACCCTAGATCGGCATCGGGATCTGCTGCGGCAGGGGGCGATTTTGGTGGATGAGGATGATCCTAGTGAAGAGGTGCGGGCGTTGGTGTATTTGGAGCATTCGATCCAGGATGGGAGTATTGGTCGGGATGGGCGGCGGGTCGTGTCGCGGCGGATGCAGTATGTGGAGTTGAGAGAAGAGAGAAACGAGAATGGAGAAGAGAGAAGAGAGTCCAGTTCCCTTACTCCTCACTCCTCACTCCTCACTCCTCACTCCTCATTCCTCATTCCTCACTCCTCACTGCTCCCGACTGGCTGATCACCCAAACCCTGATCCACACCCTCGATACCCAAGGCGAAACCGGCGCCGCCGAACTCCTCGCTACACTGGCAGACAAAGGCGACATTGCCCGCGACCTGGCCTATCGGCTCTATAGCCTGTGCGACAAAAAAGGCTGGAACCAAGAGAGCATTGCCTACAACAGCCTCGTCATCGCCTGGCCCGGAATCAATCGGTTAGCATCACAAGTAAGACAATCACAATCCATCCAAACCATCTTGTTAAGTAGGTAGACATAATTAGTTGGAAGAAAGGGGAGTGGGGGCGTTGCCCCCAGGCAGGGGGGTTCACCCCCTCCA
>JAIMBL010000076.1 GCA_023511615.1 Leptolyngbyaceae cyanobacterium HOT.MB2.61 | reverse complement strand
GGTCGCAGACCCTCAAAATTTAACCCCCATCAACTTCCTGGGTATTCGCTAACCGTCAAATTCAATTTGACAGAATACTAGGAAGAAAGAAAAAAAGAGGCAGGAGGCAGGGACTAGGGACTGGGGACTAGGGGCTGGGGATTGGAGGCTAGGAATCTGATCTTGGAATTCAGAACTCAAAACTCAACATTCAAAACTCAGAACTCAAACGATAAAATCAAAGGTCTGAAACCTCAAATCTTTACTATCGTGCCAGTTGGGACTCTTTATGGCATCAGCGTCGGTCCGGGCGATCCAGAACTGCTAACTCTCAAAGGGTTGCGTCTGCTTAAGCAAGCTCCTGTTGTGGCGTTTCCTGCCGGAGTGGGAGGTCAACCGGGGATTGCTCAACAAATCATTGCTAAATGGCTACGGCAAGAGCAAATTCAACTTCCCCTCACCTTTCCCTACGTCCAGGATGACCATTTGCTAATGCAAGCCTGGAAAGCTGCTGCTGGGCAAGTGTGGCATTACCTGAGTCAGGGAACAGATGTTGCCTTTGCCTGCGAGGGGGATGTGGGCTTCTACAGCACCTTCACTTACCTGGCGCAAACCCTTCAGCACCTGCACCCATCTGTGGAAATTCAGATTGTTCCCGGTGTCAGTTCTCCTTTGGCAGCAGCGGCTGTATTGGGATTGCCACTCACCCTACGGCATCAACGGTTAGTGATTTTGCCTGCCCTCTACACAGCAACAGACCTGGAGAATGTCCTGGGATGGGCAGAAGTTCTCGTATTGTTAAAAGTCAATTCTGTTTACAAGCAGGTTTGGGAAATTTTGCATCGACTCCAACTCTTGGAGCGCAGCTTTATAGTGGAACGGGCAACCCAAGCTGGCCAAGTAATTCATCACAATTTGGTAGAAAAACCGAATCTAGATTTACCCTATTTTTCTCTGCTCATCGTTCAGGCAGAGAAGCCCATCAGATGACATTCTCACTTTTATCAGAAAAATTTATGTCATGAAGCTGTGAAGATTCGTGACGAAAAGTTTGTGTATCTTGTTACAATAGTTTCTGATGGGGGATTACTGTGATTAGTAACCCGCTGCAAGTTTGGGAACGCGCAGTTGGGGTTCCTCCAATATGAGAGAACAACGTATTGACTTCAATCAGGCCAGCCTTTGAGCTGGTCTTTTTTTATTTTTCCCCTGACTCCTGACTTCCCACGTCATTTTTTCTTCTTTCTTCCTTTTTCCTCCCTTCTTCTTCCTGGCCCCTTCCCTTTAACGAAGGACTAGAATAAGATCCGTTCTCAATATAGTAGGATGAGAATCGTTCTCGTCGATTTTGTGTTCCTTCGCTTTTGGAAAAGGACTATGGTACGCCTGAACCTGCGACGATTTGTTATTGCTTCGCTGCTGCTGCCGTTGATGGCAGCTAATGGATGCAGTTCTACGAATACGGCTGCAACTTCAGATCCGTCATCGGCTACCCAAACGGGTGCTTCATCGGGAAAGCAAATCAAGGTGGTAGCAACCTTTCTGCCAGTTTATCTTTTCACTAAGGCAGTCGCGGGGGACGCGGCAGAGGTGGATATTCTGATCAAGCCAGGGACAGAGGTGCATGAGTACCAGTCGACTCCGGCAGATGTGCAGGCGATCGCTCAAGCCGATATGGTGGTCAAGAATGGGTTGGGTATCGAAGAATTCTTAGAGGGCACGATCAAGAGTGCCGAAAATCCAAAACTGAAAGTCATCGATGCCAGTGCAGGGATTCAGCCAATTAAGGAGATTTCGCCGACTGTTGCAGCGGTGGGCGAGAAAGGAAGCGATCATGATCACGACCATGGCCATGACCATGCTGATGGGAAAGAACAGGGACACGATGCGGCCAAAGAGAAGGGCAGCGAAAAAGCAGGTGCCCATGTCCACACTGGGGGAAATCCTCACGTCTGGCTTGACCCGGTACTGGCCCAAAAACAGGTCGAAAATATTCGAGATGGGCTGGTTGCTGCTGATCCGGCAAATGAGCCGACCTACAAAGCCAATGCCGCCGCTTACATCCAAAAGCTTTCTGATCTCAATAACCAGTTCGAACAGACTTTGAAGCCATACCGTAACCGGACCTTCATCACTTTTCATGACGCCTTCCCCTACCTGGCAAAACGTTACCAACTCAAGCAGGAAGCGGTTGTGGCCATTCCTGAAGATCAACTTTCTCCTGGGGATGTGCAGAAAACCATTATGGCTGTGAAGCAATTTAACGTGAAAGCTCTTTTTAGCGAACCGGGTATTGATAACAAGCTGCTGACAGGAATTTCAAAGGATCTGGGGCTAAAGGTGTATCCGCTCGACTCGTTAGAGTCTGGGGAACTGAACCCCAGTTACTACTTCACAGCGATGCAGTCGAACCTAAAGACTCTAGAAATGGCGTTCCAGTAATATGAGCGCCCATTCAATGGATGTGGATCGAGAAAAAATTCCGGTGGTTAAGGTGCAGAATTTAACCGTGCGGCGAGGCGAGTATGTAGCCGTGCAGGATGTTTCATTTGAACTGTATCCCGGAACTTCAACAGCGATTGTAGGACCGAATGGCTCTGGTAAAAGTACCCTGGTTCAGGCGATGCTGGATTTGATTCCCCATACGGCAGAGAGAGTTGAAATCTTTGGCCGTCCGATCGCCCGCCTTGGAAATCTGCGCCAGCAAATAGGCTACATGCCTCAAAATTTCATCTTCGACCGGGGATTCCCCATCTCCGTGAGCGAACTGGTAGGGCTGGGTTGGACGAAGCAAAGGGCAGGACACAAGAGCCAGAGATTCCTGTCTTCTGATCTGTCTTCTTTTGATTCACCCACTTTTTCCTTTCCCTGGCGACCAGACCCGGAAAAAGTAGATGCCGTTAACCGGGCTCTGCGCCGGGTGAATGCTTACCATCTGCGGCGGCAGGCGATCGGCACCCTGAGCGGCGGCGAACTGAAACGGGTGCTGTTGGCTTATTGCCTGGTTGTGCCCCGTCGGTTGCTGGTGTTGGATGAGGCATTTGCTGAGGTGGATGTACAGGGTGAGGCGGAGTTTTACGACCTGTTGCGATCGCTGATGCTGGAGGAAAGCTGGACGTTGCTACAAGTCTCCCACGATCTGGATATGGTCAGCCGTACCTGCGATCATGTCCTCTGCCTGAACCGCTCCCTTATCTGCTCCGGTCGCCCAGAATTTGCCCTTTCTCCCCAAAACCTTTTAGTAACCTATGGCCCAGCCTTTGGGCGGTACTATCATCAACATCAAAGAGAGGGGTGAGGAGAGAGGGAGTGCCCATTTCCCAGCCTCCAGCCTCCAGCCTCCAACTTCCAACTCCTGACCTCTCTTCTCCCCGGCCCCTTGCTCCTTCTTCCCATGCAAACAACCGATCTATCTTCCCTCCTCCAGTTTCCCTTCATGCAGCGGGCGATCTCGGCGGGTATTCTGATGGGGCTGCTTTGTGGGTTGTTGGGGAGTTTTGTGACGCTCAGGCAACTGTCGTTTTTTAGCCATGCAGTGGGGCATGCGGCCCTGGTTGGAATTGCGATGGGGGTGCTGCTCAACCTGGAACCGACCTGGATGCTGTTGCCGTTTACCCTATTGTTTGGATTGGTAGTCCTGTACTTGATTGACCATACGGATCTGTGGAGTGACAGTATCCTTAACATCGTGCTGTCAGGAGCACTGGCGATCGGTGTTATCCTGACAAGTTTTATCCACAGCTATCGGGGAAACCTGATGGGAATACTGTTTGGTGATATCCTTGCCGTCAATTGGACCGATCTAGCGCTGACACTCCTGCTACTGCTGACAAGCGGCATCATTCTCTTCTCAACTTTACGACAGCAAATTCTGCTCACCCTGAATCAGGCTGTCGCAAAGGTGCAGGGCGTTTCGGTCGAGTTTCACCGCTATTTGTTTGTGGTGTTGTTGTCCCTGACTGTGGCCGTTTCAATTAAGGCAGTGGGAATTTTGCTGGTAAATGCCTTTCTGGTAATTCCAGCCGCAACTTCAAAATTGTTGAGCCAGCAGTTTTATCCCTACCTGGCTATTTCTATGTTGTTGGGCGCGCTCAGCAGTGTTGTCGGTATGGGGGTGTCCGGGGTGTTTAATTTTCCCTCCGGTCCCAGTATTGTTTTGGTACAGTTTGTTCTGTTTCTGCTGGTTGTGGTTTGGGTAAAAATCAAGCCATCTTCCTGGTTACCGTCCTGATGGGTCCTGGGTAAGGCTGATTACGTAAGAGAGCACAGCAAGCTAGAGCTTCAGATTGATGTGGTCGAGCCTTGGCCTCGCAGCAGAAAAAAGCTTGTGGCAGCGAAAAGTAGGGGGACTTTCTCTATCTAAATAGGATTGCTATATACTGCTGTCGGTTGGTTCATTTAAACCAATGGGTGTGAGATGTGAGTTGGAGTGGACGATCGCGGGATACCTCTATCGAGGACTTACCGCTCGCTGATCTAAAAATTGCGCTGGTTCATGAGTGGCTAACGCCAAAGGCGACAGGCGGCTCAGAATTAGTAGTGCAGGAAATCCTCAAATGGATTGACGCTGATCTCTACGCGCTGATTGATTTTGAATCGACCAATCCGGAGAGCTACCTGTTTAAGCGCAAAATTGGCACTACTTTTTTGCAGCATTTTCCGTGGGCACGGAACGGAGTCCAGAAATATTTGCCGTTTCTGCCACTAGCGATTGAGCAGCTCAACCTGAGGGAGTATGACATTATCCTCTCTTCCTCTCACGCAGTCGCTAAGGGCGTTTTAGCCGGTCCCCAGCAACTACACATTTGCTACTGCCATGCTCCCATGCGCTACGCCTGGGATCTCACCTTCGACTACTTGCAAAGCAGCCGTATGGGGCGGGGGATGGCGGGACTGTTCACACGCTACCTTTTGCATCGCCTGCGTCAGTGGGATGTTCTTTCTGCTAACCGGGTTGATTACTTCATTGCCAATTCTAAGAGTACGGCCCGTCGCATCTGGCGGTGTTACCGTCGCCCGGCTGAGGTCATTTACCCCCCTGTAGACACTGATCGCTTTTCGTTTCAGGCCCAGAAGCAGGATTTTTATCTCACCGTATCGCGATTGGTTAGTTATAAAAAGATTTCTCTGATTGTCCAGGCATTTAATCAATTAGGTCGCCCACTGGTTGTGATTGGGGAAGGGCCGGAATTGAAACAAATTCGCTCCATGGCTCGACCCAATATTCAAATCCTGGGATGGCAGCCCGATGACGTGGTGGAACAGTATATGGCTCAGGCAAAGGGGTTTGTTTATGCCGCTTTTGAAGATTTTGGAATTGCTCCAGTGGAGGCTCAGGCATGCGGCACACCCGTGATTGCCTATGGTGCTGGGGGAACTCTAGAAACGGTTCTGGATGTGCGGAAGCACGGTGAAAAAGGAACTGGAGTCCTGTTCAGTCAACAAACAGAAATGGCCTTAATTGAAGCGATAAAAACCTTTGAACAGTATCAAGAAATACTGAATCTAGAATGGGTGCGATCGCATGCCCTTTCCTTTCGTCCGGCAGTTTTTCAAGAACGCTATCTTTCATTCCTGAACCGTTGCTATCAGGAGTTCCAACAAACAAATTCAGTCTAGGAATTCCTGCGCCTTTGACCCCTTCTGGCTTCCCTGGGAGTTGTTTGAGGTGAAAGAGTAGCATAAGCTACTCTTTCACCGGCAAGCCAGGAGACCCCCCTTCTCAATGAAAATTTTGTCCAAATTGGAATCAAATTCGGCGTAGAAGGGGTCAGTGGCTTTATGATGAGGACTGTGTGGTGTGGATGTGAAGGAGTAAGATGACTGCCGAAAGCCAACTCATCTCCGGCAAAACCCTTCGTGCATTTATCAGGCGCGGACTGATTCCCTCTCTTTTAAATGCTCTGGACGGAGAGTTCTTCAAACGGCTATTTGACGTTTTGTTTTCTTTGACGGTTCTAATCGTCTTTTCTCCCGTCTATCTGCTGCTAATGCTGCTGATTGCGTTAAGTTCTCCTGGCCCTGTTTTTTATGTCCAAGAACGGGTAGGGCGGGACTTTAAACCCTTTGGCTGCATTAAATTCAGAACGATGGTTCAAAACGCGGATGAAGTGTTATCCGAAATAATGGAAACTTCACCCCGTCTCCGTCGTGAGTTTCAGACGAACTTCAAGCTAAGGCGTGATCCGCGCGTGACCTGGATTGGTCGTTTTTTGCGAATTACCAGTCTGGACGAGTTTCCCCAGTTCTTAAATGTCCTGAAGGGAGATATGAGCGTGGTGGGTCCCCGTCCCGTGGTTCTGGAAGAACTGGAGCGGTATGGCAAACATGCCGACCGGGTATTCAGCATTCGACCGGGGATTACAGGCCTCTGGCAGGTGTCTGGGCGCAACGATATTCCCTATCCCAGGCGGGTTCAAATTGATGTTTACTACGTCAATTTCCGCAGTTTTGTAATGGATCTCTGGATCGTCTTCAAAACGATTGGGGTTGTCATCTTCCCGAAGGATAACGGCGCTTATTGAGCCGTTGAAGGTTGTGTATACAGCTTTTCGTTCTGCGCTGTTCAACTAACCTCTGGATAGTACCTCCCTACCCTACACCTTCAAAGATGGCGTTGGTCGGGGGTAATTAGCCCTATGAGGACTCCTGTAAGTCTTGTCCAATCCTTTCACCAACTGCTGAGCCCCAAACGGCTGGCGATCCTTGAGGCCGCTCTGATTGGTTTGGTTGCTGCGATCGCCGCCGTCACGCTAAAGCAGGGGGTGTACTGGTTAGGGAGTTGGCGGCTGCGGGAAACCTTTGCTGTGCCTGCCTGGTTATTGTTACCGGCGGTCGGGTTGATAGGGGGATTCCTGGCAGGTTTTCTGGTTGAGCGCACAGCACCGGAGGCTTCCGGCAGCGGCGTCCCCCAGGTCAAAGCGGCTCTCGCCCACGTCCCCATTGCCCTCAACCTGCGCGTGGCCATTGTTAAGCTGGTCAGCACCCTACTCACCCTGAGCAGTGGTTGTGTTCTGGGGCGGCAGGGACCGACAGTGCAAATTGGGGCGGCTCTGGCAGCTCAGCTCAGCCGTTGGGTGCCCGCTTCCCCCGACCACCAGCGGCAATTGCTGGCAGCGGGTGCAGCCGCGGGATTAGCAGCTGGTTTTGATGCCCCCATTGCTGGGGTAATGTTTGTGATTGAAGAGTTGCTTCAGGATGTCTCCAGCCTGACCCTGGGCACCGCCATTCTGGCATCGTTTACAGGTGGGGTAATTTCTCGCGTTTTGGGTGGGCCAAGCCTGAAACTAGGCTTCAACCCCCTGGACCATCAAACAATATTCTCTCCTCAACAGATTCCCTTTCTGCTTCTGCTAGGCATTCTGGCTGGGCTCTTTGCCGCGCTGTTTAATCGAGGAATTCTCGCCACTCTGCGCTTCAGCCGACAGCGGGTACGCCTCGGTTTGTCAGTAAAAATTGGTCTGGCTGGGTTGATTTCGGGCTTGACTGCTGCCCTGCTGCCAGCAGTATTTCGGGATACTACTAACCTGCAAGTCTTCCTGACGATGGGCACTGCGAGCTGGCAAATGACCATGGGTGCCTTTGTGTTTCAGTTCGTTCTTACCCTGGTTGCTTGCGGTGCTGAGACACCTGGAGGGCTATTTATCCCCAGTCTGATTTTGGGAGCGGCGTTGGGACACCTGGTTGGGATGGCAGAGAATACTCTGCTGGCAGGACAGGGACAGCCTGTGCTTTATGCACTGACTGGAATGGGGGCTTTTTTTGGGGCAGTGGCGAAGGTGCCTGTGACGGCGATCGTCATTGTGTTTGAAATGACCACCAATTTCAACCTGGTGCTACCCTTAATGATTGGCTCGGTGACGGCTTATCTGGTGGCCGAACGATTTGCTCCCGGTTCCCTCTACACTCATCTGTTAGAAATGAAGGGGATTCACCTGGAACTGGAAGCGATGGGGGACGGGCTGTGGGCCCGGTTGACAGCGGCGGAGGTGATGGAGAAAAACGTCGAAACGTTAACCAGCCAGATGACCCTGGACGAAGTGTTTCAGGCATTTTCGCGATCGCACCATCGAGGCTTTCCAGTAGTAGAGGAGGGGCGGTTGGTGGGCATTGTCACCCAGTCTGATTTGGATAAAGTGGCTCAGCAAAAACTTCCTGGCAATGCTCTGCTGAAGGAAATCATGACGCCCCGCCCCATTACGGTGAACCCAGGAGATACCCTGAGTCAAGTGCTCTATCTGCTATCGCGCTATAAGCTCTCACGATTGCCAGTGGTGGATCGCCGCAAACTGGTGGGGATTATTACCCGGAGTGACATTTTGCGGGTCGAGTCGGACAAGCTGCGGGGTGGACCTGATCGGGTGAAACCACGGGCAGAACCGTCCTATGTGGTTTATCAGACGCGATCGCCCGCTACAGGACAGGGAAAACTGCTGCTACCGCTCAGCAATCCCCAGACAGCGCAGGGGTTGTTAAAGCTGGCCCTGGCGATCGCCCGCGAACGCAACTACGAAGTGGAATGTTTACAGGTAATCACCATACCCCGCCACAGTTCTCCAGCGGAAGTAGCCGTAAATACAACGCTCAGCCGCCGTCTGTTAGCTCAGGCTGCCAGGCAGGCAAGGGGCTGGAATATTCCTGTTCATACCCAAATTCGAACCACGCACAGTGTTTCTCAGGCCATTTTGGAAGCGATTCAGGACTGCCATGCGGATTTACTGCTAATGGGCTGGAAAGGCAGCACGTCTACACCTGGTCGTATCTTTGGTGATGTGGTCGATACGATTATTCGGGAAGCCAGGTGTGATGTGATCCTAGTTAAGATGGGGAAGGGGTTTGCAGCGATGCAGGACAATAACAGAACTCCAGACCAGGCTTCAATCCATGCCCTGTTATATCTAATGCAGCTTAAACGCTGGTTGATTCCGGTTGCCGGTGGCCCCAATTCCCAGTACGCCATTACCCTGTTACCCGCTCTGGTTTCCCTTACCCCAAATCCGGATGTTTGTCTATGCCAGGTCTTCCACCCCTCGGATAAAACCCACGACACCCGCATTCTGGAAGAGGATGCGGCTTTTTTGCGCCAACGCCTTCAAAAGCCAGTCACAACGGTTCCAGTGTGCGCCGATTCCGTTTCAGAAGCGGTCATTGATATGGCGCAGAAAGACCAGTGCGATGTGATTGTGCTGGGTGCCAGCCGGGAAGGCATGCTGCAACAGGCCATTCATGGAAATTTGCCCGAAGCGATCGCCCGCCACTCCAAATGCACCGTCATCCTGGTAAGGAAAGCAGTTTCCTGACACAGCCCTAACCCATGATAGGACTGCCGTGATGATGCACCAGATACCACTTTTGAGCCATACACTCAAAGACGTTGGTTGCAATTGAGAGTGCCTTCACTCGCCGACCACCGCCCCCCACCTGAAGCACATTTTCAATCAAGACGATGTAAGCGAGATCTCCATTGATCTCAATGCTAATAATTTCTATATCGATTTCTAAGTAGTTGGTGTTGCGAAAAATCCTCTCCCAGGAGGAGCGAATCTCATCCCACCCCCGAACGGCGTTTCTTCCAGGATGGATGCACAGACTACCGATCCCGTGAGACCAAACAGCGGTCATCGCTTCGATATCCCTTTTCTCAAACGCCTGGTAAAACGCTTCGTTTGCAGCAATTACAGCTTGTTCAGGAGTCATTTTAGAGATGCAGTCATTTTCAATGTCTAAACCACACTTTAGCTCCTTTTGCCTTTTTCTCCCGCTACCCTAACCTCTTCCCCCTCTATTCTTCTCCTGGTAGTTCACCCAAGGAACTTTACCCGATTGTCTAAACCCAGAAAAACGAGGTTGGGGAGTTTTGCAGAGTTTCAACCCCTGCAAAATCTGCTTGGCAGACTACTGGCCCCTGGCTCCTCCGCCCATTCCCTGTAAGGGCAGTGAAATGGTAAACCTTGATCCCTGGTTCAGGCTCGACTCCAGGGTGACGCTGCCACCATGAAGTTCTGCCAGTTTGCGGGTGATGACTAGCCCTAACCCTGTTCCTTGATGGCTACGTGATAGGGAACTGTCAATTTGGGAAAAGGGAGAAAAAAGCCGCTGCTGATCGGGTTCGGCAATGCCAATGCCTGTATCCCAGACCTGGAAATAAACCATATCAACGGGGGCAAAAGCAATAGAGCTCGTGCTTGTATTGATGGCTTGATTGATTGAAAAGGCTGGTTGACGATAAACAGTGAGCCCGATGCTACCCTTTGGAGTGAACTTAACAGCATTTGTCAGAAGGTTTAGCAGCATCTGTTTGAGTCGTCTGGGGTCGGCCACCATCCAGTCAATACCTGGATCAATATTGACCTTGACCTCTAGCCCCTGGTTGATGGCTCGTTCCTGGATCAAGCTAATGACTCCTTCACAAACGTCGGGGACGAAGATGGTTTGCAGATCCAGTTCCAGGCGATCAGCTTCGAGGCGAGAAAGGTCGAGAATATCGTTAATCAAGTCCAGCAGGTGTTGCCCACTGCTATGGATGCGTTCCAGGTAGTCTTTCTGTTTGGGGTTAAGTTCGCCAAAAAATTCCTGCAGGAGGACGTTAGAAAAGCCCAGAATCGCTGTTAAAGGTGTGCGTAACTCATGGCTAGTGGTGGCGACAAATTCTTCTTTGAGCCGGGTCGTCTCTGCCAGTTGATGGTTCCGAATTTCTAACAATTGCCACTGTTGCTTAAATTCGGTAACGTCCCGGTACACTCCAATTACTCGTTGAACTTTACCTGAACGGGAGGTGATGGGGGCATAGATCGTTTCAAAAACGCGAATGCCGTGAGGGAGGGAGATTTCGTGATCGATAAAGACTTTTTCCCCCGTTTCAAACGCCTGGCGAATGAGTGATTCCATCGTCTCAGCAATGGGACCCAGCAGTTCGCGGTTGGTTTTGCCGATGATGGCTGAACGGGGTAGCCCAATCAAGGCACATCCAGCGGGATTGATGGAGATGTACCGCAACTCTGGATCATATTCGACAAACACATCAATGGACTTATCTAAGAAAGAGCGGAAATATTCAGCACTGAGGCGTTGTTCGTGTTCCTGCCGAAAGAGGTAGACCTGACGAAGGGCGATCGTGCACTGACTGGCCACCTGCTTAATTAAATTCACTTCATCGGGTTCAAACTGCCGGAGTTGAAGCTGAAACACGGTCAGCACTCCGATCAAGCCCTGATCATCGATAATGGGACTCATTACCTGGGAAACAACGACAGTTTCCTCTGAGGATGGAGGCGTTGTGAAGCGTTGCAGGGTAGGATCGGCTAGCTCAGAACTGGGATTCAGGGGAAAACTCGTAATATAGGTCTTCCCCTCCAGCAAGTGTTGGATGCACTCTTGAGACCAATCATTTAGAGAAAATGATTGCCGAATCAGGGATTGCTGGGGTTTGATAGCTTCCTGAAAAAACTCACAGCGGATTTCTAGCTGGTTGCTGTGGGCATCAAACAGGCTGGAGACGCAACCATCGACCTCCAGCGTTTGGCCCAATCCCTGAACAGCAGCTTTCAACATCTGGTCCTCATCCAGGTCTTTGCGTAGAGCCTCGGTCAGACCGCGGATGAGTTGTTCAAACTTGAGTGATCGCTCCAGCGATCGCGTCCGCTGACGCACCTGCTCTTCCAGTTCATGGGTGTAAATCTTTAACTGGTGTAGCAAACGGGTTTGCTCCAGGGCGGTTGCAATCTGGTTCGCAACGGCCCGAACCAGTTGCTGCTCATCTTCGGTCCAGGCTCTGGGGCCACGGCAGTGATGAACCACCAGCAACCCCCAGAGGGTGCGCTTTTGAGGTTCCAACGTCTCATCCATACTGACAATTGCTATCGCAATCATGCCTCGCACCCGAAATTGGGTCAGCATGCCCTGGTAGCAGTCTGCTAATCCTGCATTGTGAACATCAGCTGCACTCCAGAGCCTGCCCTGGCGATAAGCCTCTAAATAGGTTGGGGGAATACATTCAGCAGGGAGTTTCAGCCCTAGCATAACCGGGTAAGCCAGGGAAACATCCTCTGCCAGGCAAACGCCGCTATTGTCTGGGAAAAGCTGGTAAGCTAGTACCCGGTCAGTTTCCAGTGCCCGTCGCAGCCGCTCAACAGCCACCTGCAAAATTGCCTGTAAGTCAAGAGTAGAGCGGATTTGGGCAGAAATCTCATTGAGTAAAACCTCGCGTTCGCGGCGCTGTTGAATCTCCTGCTCAGCCAGGCGGCGATCGCTCAAATCTGTGACAAACGTAAGAATAAAACCCTCTCCGGTTTCCCCACCTCCAACCAGGCAAAGTTTAGCCTCAGTCCAAACGAAGGTACCGTCACAGCAACGGTAGCGCTTCCGAATAGTCTGGTGCCGGTGCCCCTCCTCTAGCATCTGTTGCACCACCCGCAGTTCTACTGCAAAATCTTCGGGGTGGGTAATTGAACGGTTGTCAAGGTGGCGCAGTTGAGCTTCCGTATAGCCCGTTAATTTGCAGAATGCCGGGTTTGCCTGGGAGATACCTCCATCCAGCCCCATGTGAAGAATTCCAATCGGAGCCTGCTGTAACAGGGGGTCTTTTGAGAGTGGTTGGAGGGGTAGAGAAGAGGCTAACGACACTGGCCGCTCTGGGGCAGGCATTTGGGGAAGGTGCAGCAGGCGTGTCCAGAACTGTTGCAAAGCAGCGGCCTGTTCTCTGGTTTGCAGGATGGAAGAGAGCCTGCTAAGGTCTTCGGCTGAAATAGAAGAGCCTTGTAGTAGGTGAGCGATCGCTTGCAAATCGAATATGAGTGAAATCTTCCAGATCCTGTCGCTTTGATAAACCTCAGAATTTAAACTGATGGCTTCAGCCAATTCAGGGGCATCCAGGGCAACTTCAGATTCAACCTGAATCCAAACACTGAGACTCTTGTTTAGAATTAACAAATTTCCTGCCGATGTTGGACCCGCAACCATCTGCCATGTTGAAGAGCCAGAAAGGGGCGTGGTGGCTTGCTGAGGAAGTGAATGTTGCCAGAGCTGGTGTAATTTTTGAGAGAGGGCGCGATCGCGGCCCCAGGCAAACACCGTTGAGTGGCAGCTATGCACACCAACTGCCTGGTTCAACGCCTGAAATAGTGGCCCCAACTCTGACCAGCTCATGCGTAAGACGACCTGATCTGGCAATACAAAATGGCTCATTATTAAAAACGCTTTATCATACGTAACTAAAATCAACAAACGAGCTACCAGTTAATGGCTCTCCTGAGAGCTTGGTGATCACACCAGCTTTAAACAGAACTCGCGACAGATGAAGGGATGTGGGGCTGCAAGGATAAATGCATTCGATAAATGCATTCAGTGATTGCAACACTAGTGTTCCGTCAGGAAAATTTTAATGGGTAAAAACCCTCAAAATTTAACTCAAATCAAACCATTAGGCTTTAACCACCTGTCAAATTTAGTTTGACAGACCACCAGTGAAAACGACAGTAGAGCATTGCAGAACTCAGCAAAACTTACGAAGGCTGGTTGGCCTGTTTCTGCTGTAAGCAAAGCTCTGGGAAGCTTTCCTATTGTGCCCTTCCACCTTCAGGAAGCATGAGCAGCGTGTAAAACTTTATATCTTCCTGATCCCTAATAAAAAGTTTTTACATTTCCGTTTTTTAGCGGACGAAACTTACAGAAAAATTTCTAGATTCACGAAAAATACGGAAGAGGATTATTAAAAAATAATTAAGAATAAATGCAGTTCCTAAAATAAAGTGTTGGAGTTACCGAAATGCCTGTCATTGAAGCGTTCAGACTGGCTCACGATAAAGGTTGCATTCTGAAGGTCCTCTTGACAGAGGACACTCCAATTTACTGGATTGAAAACAGTCACTTTATTAGCAAACCCTTCGGCTGCCTCGATGATCTGGTTACGTTCCTCAAGCAATTGCCTTCTATGCGTTCACCAAAACAGGAGAGTTGTGAGTTCTGTGTTGTCTACAACCGCAGTTAGCGTATCCCTCCAACTCCAAAATTAGGGTTCTACTGTCTATGGATCAACATTATTTATCGAACTTTAACGAACCCGGCTTTTGTGATCGCCTCCTGACCCTCGCCTGTCAGCAGCAAGTTAGCATAGGCTTCTCCTGCCTTTTCCTCAACACCCCCATTCTGCTTGATAACTACATACAGGCTGCGGGTCAAAGGATATTGCCCGCTTTGGAATGCCGCCAGATTTAATTGATTCCGCTGACTGGGGCACTGGGTAGGAGCGATCAGGGGTTCCTGGTAAGGGAGCACCCACTCTCCAGGACGGCGACCCACGGGTAAAGGCTTCACAGTGCACTGCGGCACCACCTCTTGAGCTGAAGCAAAGTAGATCCCACCAGGGTTTTTTGCCAGTTCCCGCAGGGCATTTGTCGTCGTAGGAACGGTCTGAACGGTTCTCCCAAAAGGACTCCCTCTCAAAACTTCTTCAACAAACAGTTCGATTGTGCCGCCAGCTGTCACCGGGCGTGTAATTGGTTGGATGGGTAAATTGGGTCCCCCCACTTCTTGCCAGTTGGTGACCTGGCTGGTGTAGATGGCTCTAAGTTGATCTAGGGTTAAACCTCGAATATTCAGGCTGGGATTGACCGCCACCGCAAGACCATCGATCGCCACCGGAACTTGCTTCAACTTATAGCCCCGCTGTTCAGCTTGCTGAAACTCAGAGTCCAAAATCGGGCGGGAGGATTGGGCAAAAGCTAGCTGATCTCGAATCAGCATCCGGATCCCTGTCCCTGAACCAGGCGCACTGCCAACCGGCTCAATGTAGCGCAGGCGAAATTCTGGGCGAGCCACCTGAAGTGCCGAATCTACCGCTAGACGAATGGGAGCCCAGGACGTACTGCCGCCGTAGTTAAACACACCGGATGGCACATTTTGAACTTCCGAAAACAGGTTGGAGCCTGCCTGGGTAGACTGATTGCCCGTCTGTCTATTGAAATTGGGGTTGGAATTGGGGGAAGTATTTGCGGGTTGGAGGTTAGTCAAATTCACTCCCGATCGCTGAGTCAGCCACCAAAAGCCAGTTCCTACCAACGCCACCGTAACCAGGAATGCCCCAATCATAGCCGTCGTGTCATTCTTCTGAGTCATAGGCTTAAAGGAATGTTGAGAGCAACTTATAAATCAAGCGGAACAGTGTCATGATAGCGACCGCCAGTAAACTGGCCAGTATTGCTATAAACAACACGGCCAGGAGAAGGTTTTCCACATTAGCCACCACTAAAACCCTGTGCAGATTCGGAATAAATAGCACTATCATCAGGGTTGCGATCGCAAAAATTAGCAAATCAACTCGCTCAATTACCCGACGCGACTGAAGCAACACCAGCCCTGCTAGCAGCAGCACCCAGAAACTCGCCGAAACCAAAGAGGTCCCCAACAAACTCACGAGGGCGATCGCCAGCAACCCACCCTCAAACCCCGTAAACGCCGCTCCCCCTAAAAGCTCCATCGTCGAAAACGACGGCACTGCGGGACGCTGCTTCACCGGTTTGGCCTGGGGAGTGGCAACAGGTTGATTTACGGAGGGCTGAGGCAACACAGTGGGTGAAGAGGGGATTGAAGCAGATGGCACACTCTTAGCTTTGGATTTAGCCGAGTGAGAGCTAACTGAGGTGGGCGATCGCTTCAGCGTCTCCAACACCTCAGCCGCCGAATGAAACCGCTGACTGGGGGAAGGCAGTAGCATCCGATCCAGCACCTCGGCCAGTGGGTCAGCAACCTGAGGAACATAACTCCGCCACTTCCAGGTGTTGCTGTAGGAATCATAAAGTTCATTGGGATCCTTCCCGGTCAGCAGCATAATGCAGGTAACTGCCAGGGCATAGAGATCGGTTGAAGGGTAAACCTCGCTCCCCGAAACCTGTTCTGGAGGCGCAAACCCCTGGGAATAGATGCCTGTAGATTTGGACCCGATGCTGCCTTTGGTGGCCTGCTTAACGGCACCAAAATCCAGCAAATAAAGCTGCCCATTACGATGGCGCATAATGTTGGAAGGCTTAATATCCCGGTGAATAAAGCCATTCTCATGGACAAACTTCAGAACTGGCAGAATGGCTTGCAATAGATCCATTACATCCTGGCTGGAGAAAACTCCCTTCTGAGCCAGTTCCTCTTCCATCGTCTGCCCATCGATGTACTCCTGGGCCAGATAGAAAAACTGATCCTGCTTTCCTGGTTGCTGACTAGGAACTGTCAGCTCAAAAAAAGCATAGGAATCAGGAATCTGGGGATGGGCATTGCCCAGTTCTTCCAGAGCTTTGCCCTCCCGCTCAAACAATTCCTGTGCCACCTGAAGTTGCCCAGGGCTCAGGTTGCCCGCAGGTTGAAATTGCTTGATCACACACTGGCGCAGGCTAGAAGTATGGCGATCGCGAGCCAGAAACGCTGCCCCAAAGCCACCCTGCCCCAGTAGCTTGAGTGGCAAATAGTGGCCTGCCAGGATGAGTGGCATCCCACAGGTAGTACAGTACTTTTGCGGCACCGTTCTCAGGATTGCTGGGTCGTCCAAGTCAGGAAAGTGGTTAACAGGTCTGAGGCATCCCGGACGAGTGCAATAGAGATCCATAAAGGTTACTCAATTTCTGGCATTACCAACCGATGATTCACTGGGTTAGAGGCAACAGACTTCGGTGTTTCAATATGGTTTGCGGGCTCGTATCGCTGCGATTCAGTGGTGTAAGAAGCAAACTTCGGCAGGATGTCCCGGCAAAATGCTTCAGCGGCTTTGGAACGATAGCGATTCGGGTTGATGATGACCGACAGCATTCGCTTCACAACCACATCATCGATTTTTGCCCGGTGCAAGACCCCCATCTGAAGCTCTTTCTCGATCGCTGTGGTGGAGACAAACGCCGCTCCTAAACCCGCCTGCACAGCATTTTTGATCGCCTCAATTGAGTTCAGTTCCATTTCAATCCGCAGGCGACGGGTTTCAATGCCACACCGGGCGAGCACCTGGTCAATCACTTTCCGAATGGTGGACTGGGAATCGAGGGCGATGAACTGAAGTTTGTACAGGTCGTCCTTCTGAATCGTTTCTACTTTTGCCAGGGGATGGAAGACTGGCAGAATCAGTGCTAATTCATCTTCAGCATAGGGAATAATCTCTAAAGAGTCCTGTAGTTCGGGAGAAACTTCACCTCCAATAATAGCTAAGTCGATCTGCCCATTGGCGACACTCCAGGAGGTCCGTCGAGTTGAGTGAACGTGCAACTGGACGGCGACATCAGGGTACTTCTGACGAAACAAGCCAATCATACGCGGTAGCAAGTAAGTTCCTGTTGTCTGACTAGCTCCAATAATCAGGGTGCCGCCCTGGAGGTTTTGCAGATCCTCGATCGCCCGACAGGTTTCCTGGCAGAGGGTTAATATCTTTTCCCCATAATTGAGGAGAAGATGCCCCGCTTCTGTAAGCTGTGCCCGCCTGCCTCCCCGGTCAAACAGAGGCACATCTAGCTGACGCTCCAGGTTTTGCACCTGTAAGCTGACGGCAGGCTGTGAAACGTACAGGCTATCCGCCGCGCGTTTGAAGCTCCCCTCGGCAGCGATCGCCTTGAGAATTCTTAACTGATCTAGAGTAAAAGGAAGGTCTGACATACTGCTAAAGCTGAGAAATGTAAGGAGCCGAAGCGTAAAATCTGCTGAAGGGGGCTAGATTTGAGAATTAAATTGTTTGTGGAGGTTTGGAGTAGTTAAGACAAAAAACGTAACATAACAATCGATTAAATCCCCAGCGATGCTTTGTGGCATATATTGTATTGAAACGTAAATTAAAGAACTATGAAACGGGAGGTTATCCGGGACTTTTTGAATTTACCAGGAATTGCGGGTATTGCCTTAATGGATGGGCGGTCTCGCCCCTACTTTTGTGGGGTGGATCAAACCCTCAATTTTCAGCAGAAGGAAGCATTAGCCCAGGGCATTCTACGAGTCGTAGAAACTATTCCTGAGGGGTTTGAGACATTTGAGTTTCAATTTACGGGGTATCAGGTTCATATCTATAAACTGGAACACGGAATCATCCTGCTGGTTTTAACTCGAAATGATCTCCCCTATTCAGACTATCTAAAAACTATTAAAAACCTAAAAGCTGCCCTCAAAGAAGATATTACCAATGCGATCGCAATTTTCCGGCTAATTGCAGGAAACGTCACCTTACCCGGCACGAGTTACTGCAAAGCCAGAACAGATAACCTCCCCACCCCAGGTATTCCCCCATCAGCCCCCCTCTCCCCTCCATCTCTCCATTCTCCTCCCTTTCCCTCCAGCAGCACAACCTTAGGCGATCTCCTCGCCGCCCTCAACCACTTCAGCAAATTCACCACCCAATACCTGGGCACCCACGTTATTGCCAACTATTGGAAATCTACCCGTCCGCAGAGCGATTGGCTGAACCACTTCCAGATCGACCGTTCTGCCCAATTCACCTTTTCAGGACTTTCTGCCCAGGAGCTACAAAAACCCATCAGTCCTCAAGAGCAACAGTGCATTCAAGAATGGGTTGCCATATTTACCAAACGCTGTTCCCAGGTCATCCGAGACTTTCCCAATATTGTTGAGCAGAAAGCCCTCACCGAGGAACAGAAAGCCCTCCTGCTTGGAAAGGAGTAGCAACAGTAGCCCGTACCAAGTTCCTGCACAAATTTGCTAGAACACCATGAAATCTGGGCAATCTCAATATTAGAAATGTTAGTGAGTGGATTTCTCTCCCTTCCGGCCCACACTCCCTACTTCCCCCCACCAGGAGAAACAAATGGCTAAAATTGTCAGGCTAGAGCCGATCGCCCAGGAAACCTCAGTTGAAACGAACGGCAACCTCCTATCCGTTCTCATCAATAAAGACCTGGATGTGTTGAAAGAGTGTGGCGGCAGGGGAATGTGCGCTACCTGCCATGTGTACGTGAAAGAAGGCATGGAAGCTCTTTCACCCATTAATCGGCGGGAGCAACGCACCCTAGAAGTGATCACCTCCTGTAAACCCAATTCTCGCCTTGCCTGTCAGGCACGAGTACTCAGAAATGGCGTGGTGGTTGAACTGCCACCGGGTATGTACATCAATTCGCTGAAAGATATTGAGGCATTGATTGGCCGCCGAGCCGAACAGGATCTCCTGCACCCCCTCACAGGTCAAGTTCTAGTGGAAGCTGGTAAGCTAATCACTCGCTCCACTTTGAAGCAAATCGAAGACACCACCAGTTTCAGCATTGGTGCCTACTTCTCCCAGTCCACCGATGTGTAAGGCAACGCTATAGTTTTCCGTGCTGGATCGCTACCCTTACCCCCTCTCACCGACCATATTTTCTGGCCTCACCCAGGTATCAAACTGTTCTGCGGTGACATAACCCAGTTTGAGGGCTGCTTCCCTCAGGCTGATGTCTTCGTGGTAGGCAAGGAGGGCAATTTTAGCAGCTTTTTCGTAGCCGATGTGGGGGTTGAGGGCCGTAACCAGCATCAGCGAATTGTCCAGGTTCTGTTTGATGCGTTTTTCATTCGGTTCAATGCCTCTGGCGCAGTGGTCATTGAAGGATTGGCAGGCATCGCGAAGTAAGGCGATCGCTTCCAGAACGTTGTGTAGCACCACTGGCTTGTAGACATTGAGTTGGAAGTTGCCCTGGGAACCGGCAAAGGCTACCGCAGCATCATTCCCAAATACCTGAACGGCAACCATGGTCAGGGCTTCGCTCTGGGTCGGATTAATCTTTCCCGGCATGATAGAAGAACCAGGTTCGTTTTCCGGGATTCTAATCTCTCCGATGCCCGCCCTGGGGCCACAGGCATACCAGCGCACGTCATTGGCAATTTTCATCAACGCTCCAGCCAGGGTGCGGAGAGCAGCGCTGACATTCACCATCCCATCGTGGGCCGAGAGGGCAGCAAATTTGTTGGGAGCAGAGATGAAGGGCTTTCCGGTTTCTTCGGCAATTTTACGGGCGGTCAGTTCTCCAAATTGGGCGGGAGCATTTAAACCCGTACCGACTGCGGTACCTCCGATCGCCAACTCATAAATTCCCGGCAGCGTGCTGCGAACCATTGCAAGAGTTTGATCAATCTGAGCCACCCAGCCCGAAATGACCTGCCCCAGCGTGATTGGAGTGGCATCCTGTAAATGGGTTCTGCCAACCATAATGACATTGGCATAGGCTTTTGATTTTGCATCCAGGACATTGCGCAAATCAGTGACAACAGGAATTAATTCATTCTCCAGTTCTTTCTCTTCTCTTGGATTTTTTCCTCTTCTCCTTGTTCCGGCAATAGGTCTAATGGATACCTTTTTGTTTTCCACTTTAACATGGGATTCTGGAGATGAGCCTATTAGTTGAAATTCTCCCAAATCGAGATAAAACATGTATGGAGATGGATTCAAAATTCTAAGGGCTCTGTAAATTTCAAAAGGGTCAGCGG
>JAIMBL010000075.1 GCA_023511615.1 Leptolyngbyaceae cyanobacterium HOT.MB2.61 | reverse complement strand
TGTCATCTATCATGAATCAATAGTAGATCCATTTTACATGGAAGATGTAAAAGTTATTTTCTTACAAGTCCTAAGCTTATTTCAGTGCCATTCAACTATTCAGCAATTTTCTCTATTAGAACTTGATAACCCTGATGAATGAGTTTCACCTTCTTCTTGAAGATACTGATAAAGGCATCAATTGCAACTCTGGGTGGATCTTCCTCGATTCCCTGGGGAAACAGGAAACCATAATCGTCAAAAATAATCATGCCGCCTACTTTGACCAACCGCCAGGTTAGAATGGCATCTTCTAATACGTCGCTGGCAATGTGTGAACCGTCAATATAGGCCAGGTGATAGGAATCAGGAATGAGCGATCGCAGTACCATCTGGGACGCTCCCACCACCTTTCTCACCTTTTCGGGATGCCCGGTTCTGGCAATATTGAAATCAAATCGCTGCTCAATTGTTTGCACAACCGATTCCTCACACATGACCTTATGTTCCACACTCCCCTCGAAGGGATCGACACAGGTTATTCGAGCAGAGGGATGGGTCAAAGTATTTTCAATCAACCAGCAGGTTGAACGGCCTTCCCAACTTCCAATTTCCAGAACTCGCAGTTCAGGAATATCAATAAATCGGGTCAAATAGTGTTCCCAAACGGGCAGGTTGATGCTGAACCAATCCTGCGAAAACTGATAGCCTTTTTCCAGCACCTGGGCCTGATATTTCAGTTTTGGCAGTTCGGCAATCCCTTCTGGTAAATTCGGTTCCAGCTCCAATGCTTTTTTCAACCAACCAAGTGCCTGAGAAAAGTTCTTCTGATCTCTAAAACTGGTGGCCAGGTTGAAATGAACTTTAGCCAGATCCGACGGGGCGAATGAGGGTTGGATTGCGATCGCCCGTTGAAAGCACTCAATCGCCTGCTCCAGCTTGCCTTCACCCCGTAGAAAGGAACCCCGATTGTTGTAAGCAGTTGCTAAAAGATTTCTAGCATTCTGATTTGTTGGCTCCTGGGAAATGCCCTGTTCAAACAAAAGTATGGCCTCTTGATGATGATTTTTAGACAGGTATTCCATCCCTAGCTGCTGCCAGTTTAGAACGGCAAGAAACTCCGGTGATTTTTCAATTCTTCTGAATTTTTCAAGTAAGTAAACAATCCTTTCCTGCTCAATTTTTTGCCGAATTGCATGCAGCTCTTTTATCTCCGGTGGAGTATCATCCTGGTATTGCTCAGGTGGAGTTTGAAATTTTTTGAGTTGTTTGTCGAACATATTGCCGGGGTAGCGGATATATTCAACCGTCTCAATCTCAACTTTCACAACCTTGAAAAATCTGGCAATCCAGAGGTCATAACTGATATCTTCACAGGTGATCTGGTTATAGGGAATTCTGGCTTCGGGATAGCCTTCGATAAAATCATGGCAGTCTCTCCGAATGCACAAATTCTGTGGCAGTGTGTTTTCGATCGCCGCTTTCCAATAGGGGTGAACCGGGTCTTTCATATATACCCCTGTGCGCACAACCCCGATTGATTGATTGGGCAAATGAATTGTCTTCGGACCCTGATCGGTTTCTAAAACAAAGGATGCATTCGGATTTTTTAGTGGGTCATGGTTGAGAACTTGAAAGCACAAATAGATGTGCTCTTTGAAATACAAATCATCTCCATCACAAAAGAATAGAATTTCGCCTCTGGAGATTTTGGCTCCTGTATTTCTGGCTGCACCTGCGCTTACCCGGTTGGCGTGATGGATCAGTTTATAGTGCGGTTTATCTTGAATGAAATCCGCAATCAGTTCCGGGGTGCGATCGCTCGATCCTTCATTTACAACCACCACTTCTGCCTCAACCGGATAGGCCGTAAAGTGCTGATTAAAGTAATGAATACTGGCTTCCACGCTTTCCAGCGTGCGAATAATCTCGTTTTCCTTATTCAGAACTGGAACGATCACAGAAAACGAGTGAAGCATGGCTTTGCACCTCAGCGCCTTTAACCGAACTCAAAACTCAAAACTCAGAACTCAAAACCCATCGACTCATTCATCCCCTCCTCCTCATTCCTCAGCTGTTCTTCCGGCTTGCCGGTGAAAGAGTAGCTTACGAGTGTCTCCTCACCTGACTGGCATCACCTGAACCGTTTCCCCTGCCGCAATCTGCGTTTGTCCCATGGGCAAAACTGCGAGCCCATTGGTTCCCGCCAGATTAATCAGATTACCGGAACTGTGGCCGCCACTCGCAGGGACAAACTCATACTGTCCATTGGTCAAATAGAGCCGACCCCAGAGGTAGGATTCCCGTTTCCCATCCGAACGTAACTCTGCTCGACTCTTCGCCGTCAAAAAAGTTGGGCCCCAGTCAGATTGGGGAAGTCCAGAAAGTTTACGCAGGGCAGGCTGCACAAATCGCCAGAAGGTCACGAGGGCTGAGACAGGATTGCCGGGAAGACCAAAGTAAATTTTGGACCGGGAATTCGGAGCTGAAATCATCGCTGGCTCTCCTTGACCCCGCACTTCCCCATCTCTTGCTCCTGACTCCTGACTCCTGACTCCTGACTCCTGGTTCCCAAACGTCGCTACCGTCAACGGCTTTCCCGGCTTAACCGCGATCGCCCGAATGTGAATCTCCCCTCCCAGATTTTCCAGCAGCGTTTCAACGTAGTCGTAATCCCCCACGGAAACACCCCCAGAGGAGAGGACAACATCGGCTGTCGCGATCGCCTTCGCCATTGCCTGCTTCAACGCCTCTGGTTCATCGGGTACAATCCCCATCCTGATAGGAATTGCCCCTGTTTGGGCAACCAGGGCTGCCAGCGCGTACTGATTAGAATCCACGATTTGACCAGGCTGGAGAGATTGATCAATCCCAACCAGTTCGTCCCCTGTGGATAGGATGGCGACCCTGGGTTGCCGATAAACTCTGACCTGCGCACATTGGGCGGCAGCCAGCACAGCAATCTCTGGAGCTTGAAGCTTGAGCCCTGCGGGTAGGAGCGGTGCTCCAGACTGGTAAAACGCTCCCTGTCGCCTGACAAAAGCTCCCAATTTCTGGGGGGCCGCCAGAATCGTCACAATCTTGCCTTCGCGCCGGGTTTCTTCCTGGATAACAACGGTATCTGCTCCTGCTGGCATCACTGAGCCAGTCAAAATTCGAGCGGCCTGCCCTGCTTGCATCTGGCATTGGGGCTGGTACCCAGCTGGAATCTCTTCCACAATTTCTAACGTAACGGGCTGCTCTGAAGAACAAAACTGCACATCCTCAAACCGGACGGCGTAACCATCCATAGCGGAGTTGTCCCAGTGAGGAAAGTCCAGCTCACTGGTTACTGGTTCTGCCAGAATTCGACCAACGACATCTAACAGATTGAGAACTTCGCTATCCCGAATTGGGTCGAAGGGATGAACTAGATTCAGAATAATGGTTTCAGCCTGGGCAACACTCAGCATGGAGGATAGGTATAGCGATCCTGTTTGGATTGTGAAGAGGAGTTCGTGCGGAAGTCCTTCTCACAAAGCCTCTATATCTCACAACTGATTTAGGACTGCTATAGCAGACCATATTAAAGCTGTCGCCAGGTTGCTTAGGACACTGGGTTTAAGGGGGGGTGTGGGGGCGAAGCCCCCAGCTAGGGGTTCCACCCCTGCACCCCGTCCTAAGCTTGGTGGCTATAGCTATAATGCCTAAAATTTAACAGTTTGCAATGGAATTGTCACAGGGAGTACACTCCCTTCGGGAGGTTACGCTATGCTGATTCTGGATTACTCTGTTCCTCTTTTCTAAGTTGCGATCGCCAGATCTTCAAATAACTCTCTCGTACAGGTGTTCTATGTCTAATTCTCAATCATCCCCTTCGTTCGAGAATATTTCTAACTTGGGAGGACTCTCTAAGGAACTTCTCAACCGCCTTCCCGAAGATTCTGATATCTGGCACAACCTGAAACAGGCGATCGCAGCTAGCTCTGGCTTTAAGCGCTGGCAACTGGAGCGTAGTGGAGACGGGAAATTCAATGGATTAAATCTGGATACCCTCGTTCGCAGTTACTTACGCGAAACACTGGAAACCCTGGCCTATTAGATTTAGAACCAATCAAGCACGCCCAGCACTTTGCGGATCTGCCCTTCAAATTTAGCGATCTGGTTATAGGCGCTGGCAAGGCGTTTTCCATCTACATACACTTCACGGGTGGGATACTTCTGGATAACTTCGAGTAACGATATTTTGCCATCGTCGCTGGCTGAGAGCACCAGAGCCGAGCGTAATGCCTGGCGGCTAGCTTCGTCCGCTGGTGCCTGAATGGTTTGGCCAATCTCATCCAGCAGGGCTTCGCCTAGAGGATTGTTTAGCCCCCGATCTAACCAGCAAGGATCGATCTTGACCTGTTGTGTCAGGGCGGTGCGCACCTGCTGGGAGTCTCCTTCTGAAATACCGTAACCTTCCAACGCAGCGCGATCGCCTCTTTCTGCGAACTCCGTCAGGTCATCGACGGAAATTGAGTGTCTCAAAATTCCATACTTCAAAACAACCCGCTCCGCTGCCAGGGCACCTGCGCCGTGGAGGAGAAGACCCACGACAGAAACAAAGCTCAACAGGGAAAGGCGCGATCGACTGAGGAAACCCATAATTGATATCCAAACTATCTAGTGTTCCGCCAGGAAAATTTTGACGGGTCGCAGACCCTTAAAATTTAACCCCCATCCACTTCCTGGGTATTCACTAACCGTCAAATTCAATTTGACAGAGTACTCAACAAACTATCTAGAGAAGAACATTATCTGCCTGTGACGATATTTACTTCAAATAGTTGCTACATCTAACGTCAGGAATAAAAAAAGTAACAAAGATACTACAAAACGTAATGTCGCTGTTTGTTTTGGGGTTCTCTGGGGTAAACCAGTTTCAGGTTTGGATACAGTCATCGGTAGAAGCATTATGGTTAAATGGCTGCGCATTGGACTCGTTACGTTACTGGGCTGCACAGGCGTTGAATGGTTGGTAAGTAGCCCAGTTTCCCTGGCCAACGAAGTGATTTCCAGGGAGATTGCTCAGATTCCACTGGGAGCCACCGTTCTCTATGTTAACCCGGCGGCTGGCAACGATGTACTGGGGGCTGGTAGTCCGGCATCTCCGTTTCGCACCATCACCTATGCTCTTCAGCAAGCCCAGTCTGGAACGATCGTGAAGCTAGAGCGGGGTAGCTACACTCAACAAACGGGAGAAGTGTTTCCGCTGTCTATTCCGCCGGGGGTAACCTTACTGGGGGAAGAGTCAACCCAGGGGCAAACGGTTGCCATTATTGGTGGAGGTGTACTCATCAGCCCCACCTATGCCCGTCAAAATGCCACAATTCTGGCGGGCAAGAATACTGAAATTCGGGGAGTGGCTGTCACAAATCCCAATATTCGTGGCACGGGCATCTGGGTTGAATCGACCAATCCCAAGATTAAAAACTGCACGTTTTCCAACAGTCACCGGGAAGGAATTTTTATCACTGGAACCGGAAGCCCAGTGGTGGAAAAGAATGTGTTTACTCAAAATGGCGGCAATGGCATTTCAACTGCCAGCAATGCAAGAGGTGAAATCCGCGACAATGTGTTTCGGAATACTGGTTTTGGGTTGGCAATCGGGGGTAACTCTGCACCTTTAGTTAGTAACAATCAAATCATCGAAAACGTAGACGGTATCTATATCAATGACTCAGCACGTCCTGTTCTGAGGGGAAACCTGATAGAAAATAACAAACGCGATGGAATTATTGCAACCCTCAAAGCACAACCTGACCTGGGGAATGCAGACAGTTCTGGTAACAATATCATTCGTGGCAATAGCCAGTACGACCTCCATAACGCTACCGGGGGTATTCTTTACTCAGTCGGCAATACGATCAACCCCAGCCGAATCAGTGGAACTGTCCAGTTTGTGGCCAGTTCTGGTTCCGGTGGGCAGTCGGCCTTTCGAGATATTCAAGGGCATTGGGCCCAGGCTTACATTGATGCCCTGGCGAAGCGTGGTGTTATCAGTGGCTTTCCTGATGGCACCTTTCGTCCCAGTGAACCTGTAACCAGAGCACAATTCGCAGCAATTGTTAGTAAAGCCCTTGCCCCGGCAGCAACCCGACCTCGAATGCAGTTTAGAGATGTTCCAACCAGCTTTTGGGGATATGCAGCGATTCAGACAGCCGTGCAGGGTGGTTTTATGAAAGGATATCCAGAGGGAGTATTTCAACCGGAACTATCTATTCCCAAAGTCCAGGCTTTAGTCGCTCTCGCCAGTGGTCTTGGTTTTAGTGCAGGTAGCGTAGATACCTTATCCAGATATCAGGATGCGACACAAATTCCATCCTGGGCGACTGGGGCGATCGCCGCTGCTACCCAGCGCAAAATTGTGGTCAACTACCCAACTGTTAGCCAACTCGCTCCTAATCGCAATGCCACCCGTGCTGAAGTTGCTGCATTTGTTTATCAAGCACTTGTGAATGCGGGAAAAGCAGAAGCCATTTCTTCTCCCTACATCGTAACTTTTGGCTCTCCTGAGAGTTTGGTGATGAGCGAGGCTTATCACCAAACAAAACCCATATTTCAGGGATTTTGATTTAGATGAAAGAGTAGCTTACGCTACTCTTTCACCGGCAAGCCGGGAGAACCTAACTTTTCAACCCAGTTTCCAAAGGATAGACCCTCTACTTCTTACGGGTTCGCCCCTCCTGGCGAAACAGCCACACCATCAGGGCCACTATGCCAATCTGAAGACCTAAATTAGGCAATGCAGCCTCTACATCCCGTCCAGCAAGAATTTGAGTCAGAAAGATAAAGGCTCCAATCAGACCGGATGCTGCAAATGCGAAGTAGACGAATTTGCGTAACCCCCGATAGGGAGCCATTGTTTCCTCTTTCAAACGGGCATAACGGTTATCATCAAGCCGTTTGCTAGGGGTAGAGCGGCGATCGCCAGATGATTGTTCAGTCATTAGTATCGCTACAATATGCCATGATGTTGTCATCCTACCGTTGTCTGGCAAAGTTTTGGGAGATAGACCCGTGAGTTTGCTCGGAAATATCATCTGGCTTATCTTTGGGGGATTCTTGAGTGGCGTCGGTTACATCATCGGCGGTATAGGTACCTGTCTGACCATCATTGGGATTCCGTTTGGATTGAAGGCAATCGATTTAGGGATTGCGACCTTCGCCCCATTTGGTAAACAAATCGTTGAGAAACCTAGTGCAGGCGAAGTTCTGACTTTTGTTTTCAATATTATTTGGGTGGTGTTTTTTGGCTGGGCGATCGCGCTGAACCATCTCATTTGGGGAATCATACTCGCGATTACGATCGTGGGTTTACCCTTTGCAAAGCAGCACTTTAAGCTGATGATTCTTGCTCTGATGCCTTTTGGTCGTGAGTTCGTTTAAGAATCTCTTCAATTCCCCATGCCTGCTATACTAAGTAATCGGTGTGCCGATGTGGCTCAGTGGTAGAGCACTCGATTCGTAATCGAGCGGTCGCGGGTTCAAATCCCGCCATCGGCTTTAAGAGAAAAACCCTTATAAAATAAAAACAGCGACGGAGCAAAGGCACCGTTCTTCAGATTAAGGTCTCCAATAGTCGTCTTCAGCTTTTCTTTAGCTGGCAAGGACAACGTACTATCTGAGCACTGGACTGCCCGACACCCCACTCAACTGAAAGAGAGCTGAGCAGGTCCACGGCAAATTGAACTTGACTTCGTATCGGGAAAGGAAGTTTCGGATAGAACTGCTCCAAGTCACAACCGAGTCATAAACATATCGTACATGACAGCCGCAGCAGCTTGTTCTATTGCCAATGATTTCTATCCAGAAGAGTCTATCAGATTAATCGGATTGGTATTGCCATAAATATATTTATGGTGTGTATCAATATTTATGGTGTGTATCACCGAATTTATGGTGTGTATCACCAAATAATTTTGACTCAAGAAACTCCACTGAGACTTTTGCTGATTGTGTCAACCTTCAATGCTGTTGAGTGTTTGACTGGAATTTCAATCATGAACTCCGCTCCCAGCCCTGGCTCTGAGTAGCATTTAAGTCGTCCTCGATGTTGATTGACAATTATTTGATAGCTGATCGTCAATCCCAGTCCTGTTCCCTTCCCCACTTCCTTTGTTGAAAAGAATGGATCAAAGATTTTGGGCTGAATGTCGTGGGGAATTCCGGGACCATTGTCTGTGATGACGATACGTACCATTTCTTCCTGGTTGTCTTTGGCGGGGACGTAGTCTGTGCAGATGGCGATCGCTTTCTTTTTACCAGACCAATCCCTTAGTGCCTCTCCTGCATTCATTAAAAGGTTCGTAAATACCTGGTTTAAATCGCCTGGATAGCACTCTACAGGTGGGAGTTCACCATATTCTCGAATAATTTGGACGTCATCTTTGAAATAGCTCTGCAAAACCAGCAGAGTACTTTCAATTCCTTCATGGATATCGACCACCTTACACTGGGCTTCATCCAGACGGGAGAAGTTGCGCAGGGAAAGGACGATTTGGCGGATGCGATTCGCTCCAGAACGCATTGAGCTCAGAATTTGGGGCAGGTCCGTCATCAGAAAGCTTAAATCTAAATCTTCCACTAGCTTCTGTAACTCCGCATCTGGCTGGGGAATGCGAGCCTGATAAGCCCTGAGCAACTGGAGCAAATCTTTCACATAGGCTTCTATGTAGGGGATATTGCCATAGATAAAGTTAATTGGATTGTTAATTTCATGGGCAACTCCAGCCACTATGCGTCCCAAGCTCGACATTTTTTCGCTCTGAATCAGCTGAGCCTGGGTGAGACGAAGTTCATCTAAGGTTTGAGCCAGATGTTTTGCCTGGGCTGCGCTCTCCGCTGCCTGCTGCTGCGTTTGAGCGTAAAGATGGGCTTGTTGAATAGAAATAGCTAGCTGGTCGGCAACCGCCTGAGCCAGCTTCTGATCGTTCTTTGACCAGTAGCGGATATAGGAGCACTGGTTTAAGTAAAGAATAGCGTACAGATTCTCTTTGGTCTGCACTGGAACAACCAGAGAGGACTTGATCTGCGCCTGCTGGTACTCCTGATTGTTGGGGCCGATGCGCTCATCCTGCGTAACATCCGTAATCACTACACGGCGACGGTTTTCGATTACCCACCGCGTGATCGGACCATTGGTGTCGAATTCATCAAGGGTCGCTGGAAACGGAGGACGGCAGACTTCGTAAAGATGCCTGTACCAGGTTTTAGCCGTACAGAAGATATTTTCGCTAGCTTCGACATTAGATAAATTGGGTGATTCATTGATGTCCTCTACCAGATGCACCAGGCAGCGATCGACCTGGAGGGCATCCAGTAGTTGGGCGATCGCGCCATTCAAAATCTTTTCTAACTCAAAGCTTTGGCGGGTTTGAGCGGTGATCTGATTCACCAAACGCTCTCGCTGTGCCTGTTTCTGAGTTTGCTCATAAAGTTGGGCCTGTTCAATCGCCACTTCAAGTTGTTGCGCCATGAATTGCAGCAGGTCAATTTCCTGAGCAGACCAGCGGTGAGGTTGGTTTGAAAGGCAAGCAATGAAGCCAAGCGAATCTTCCTGGATCCTGACAGGCACCAGGAGATTGGCAGTACTTCCCATGAAGCCGGAATTAAATTCTGTAGCTCGGCTGGGTTCGGACGAGGCATCCCACAGTTGTATCCTTAAAAACGAAAATTGAGGAGTTCCACCATTATTGACGAACAGTTCTCCCCGGTTAATTGCTGTGGCAGCCTCACCAAACATTTCCACTGGATAGTATTCCGGTTTTGAGGGCTCTCTTACTACCTGTGCCTGAGACGAGTCAATTGAGGAAAGCTGGCTCTCGCAAACAATCTGGATCCGTTGGGTATCGTGGAAGTACCAGAAGAAGAGACAGCGATCGCTTTCCAGCAGAGCGGCTATCTCATCCACCGCTGTTTGCAAAACCACTCTTAATTCCAGTGAGTTACGAACGCGATCAATAATTCGATGCAGAAGGATGCCTTGTTTCTGGGGTTGACGGAGCCAGGAAAATAGAAGTTTACGGGGAACATGGGTTCTCGAAAATATTGGGAACAACTGTGAAAAGTTGGGCAGCATGAAAGTCAATATGATGTCGCCATTCAAACACTCTATCCAGAAGGTTTTGCCTCTGAAAACTGTGAAAGTACTCTGATATGGCCCGTTGATGCTAGGGAGCAGACCATTCAGCTTGAACCACCTGTCAGCTTGAACCTGACAGACCACTCGACAGAATATCGTAAAAAATCTCGGCTATTAATGCTGTATCCTGGCTGACGAGTGACCCTAATCTGAATTTCCCAAGGCGAGGCTACCGTGATCAAAGTTTTTTCACTGACAATAGGCGTATTCTGGTTAGGGCTGGCTTCTGCTGAAGCATTGCCAGCCCCAGAGGATACGCCAGAAGAAGTGCTGAGGGCAGAGATCATTACAGGGGCGCGATCGCCCATTGATGGCAGCCCCCTGACCGCTGCGGAGTACGCCCAACTTCAAGCAAAACTATCCGCTGCACCCCCAGAAAAAATTGAGCTTTCCCCCAAAATCAGGCGAAACATTGGCTTACTTCGCCTGCGCAAATTTATTAAGACATTTTTCCCTTTTATTCCGATCAGGTAATATTGTCAGGCAGAGGCCGCCTCAAGTTAGTGTCGCTTAACTCGGCATTGGTCAGAATGGTGGCGGTCAGATTAACTTTGTTAAGATCGGCTCCGCGCAGGTTGGCATTAGTTAAGTCGGCTTTACTCAGGTTTGCTCGCCTCAGCTTTGCACCACGCAGGTTTGTGGCTCGTAATTCTGCCTGGTTCAGGTTAGCCTGAGTCAAGTTGGCCCAGGAAAAGTTTGCCTCGGAAAGGATTGCCTCGCTCAAATCAGCACTGTAGAGGTAGGCTCCGGTACAGTTTGCTTCTTGCAAATTAGCTCCGCGTAAGATGGTGCGGTAGAGGTGGGCCTGATTGAGTTCTGTCTGATAGAAGTTGGTGCGCTCGCAATTGGCATCGCTCAAATTTGCATCAATCAGCACCGCCCTACTGAGGTTAGTTCGTTGCAAATCAGCCCCACACAAATTCGCTTCCTGCAAATTCACTCCCCAAATTTCACTCCCAACCAGATTGGCACGGAAAAGGTTAGCTTCACGCAAACTAGCTCGCCGTAAATCAGCCCCCATTAAGATGGCATCGCACAATTCAGCCCCCGTCAAATTAGCCCAGACAAGCATCCCATGAACCAGTTCAGCCTGGTTCAAAATCGCATCGGTTAGATTCGCATGGCTCAGATTCACCTTCTGCAAAATCGCCGCTGTCAAATCCGTAGCCACAAGCTGGGCTTCCCAAAGATTCGCTTCCCGCAGATTGGCATGGCTCAAATCAAAACCCGACAGGTCCATTCGACTCAGGTCAGCCTGGCTGAGGTCAGGTTGTACCGATGGGTTTGCAGATCGCCACTCCTTCCACTGAAGGGCACCCTGCTGTAGCTGGGCAAGATGCTCTACCTTTGCCATGACTCTATTCCCTTCGGATGTCTAAATTATCATCTCGACCGGGGGCCATTTCCATCGTTTCCAAAACTGCCCTAGATGCCGCAATAATATCCCGTTCCTCCCCACCCAGGTAAAGCCGTCCAAAGCTGCCAACGGCTGAGATTTGGAGAATGTTGATCATGGCAGCCTTTTCGGCCTCATTGGCGGCCAGCGCCGCATAGGCAGCAGGTTCAACCTCAAACACATACAGAGTTTGTCCTGAGGTAATCATCTGTCCCCGTCGATTGCGGTTAATCAACTGAGCATGATGGGGATCAATGTTACGAATGATTTGGCTGGAAAGGACTTTTGGCTTACGACAATCCTGGCGACGAACTCCTAAAGCTGCCAGGATGGCACGCCCCGCTGCCTGTGTTTCACCCTGGTTACTGGAATGGATTTCGAGCAATCCATACAGTCGCTCAACGACCAGCACTCCCGGACGCACAACAGCGGCTTTGAGCGCAACATCCGTGATTCGGTTGATTTCAATCCCTGGAGAAACTTCTATCCACAGGGAAGCATCGCCAGGAAGGGGCAAAAAACCGATCGCAACAGTTCCTAAATAGGCAGCATGCTGCGGTTGAAGCCGATCAATATAAACGTAGCTACGGAGATCAATACCCAAAATAGTTCTTTTTGCTGAAAAGCTAGAATAGTATACGCTTTCAGGCTGTTCAGTGACTAGGAACCTGAGGAGGAGATGAGAAACATAGTGATCCTATCTGGGTTGTGAAAAGGGATTCCGCGCTCCCTTCACCTTTTCCCTCCCCTCCGCTCCCTCATCTACCCATCCATCCCCTCCCCCCTGTAAAATAATCTCAACCTCAATTTTTGATCCCCAATACTGCGATGTCTCTTCAACAGCCGGGTCCCTATCAAAGTCGAGTTCTCAGTGGCATTTTGCGGCAAACCAGACAGTGGATTGATCAGGCAAGTGAAGCACTGAGGAGATTAAAGGTTTCCGCAGTTTGGACAGCTCAGGTGACACTGTATCCGGTCTACTTTGCCTTTCAGTCCGTTCGACTGGTGGGAACTCAGATTCGGCGAGCGGTGGGGTTGGGTTTACCAGCTTTGAAAGCGTGGGTGCTGGACTATGCCCCCACCGGGCAATCTCAAAACACCGAGAAAAGGACCCTTCGATCTTCAACGCCGCTAACAGCAGAAACTCCAATTCAACAAGCTCTGCTGACCGTCAGCAGCTTCTCGTTGCCAGTCGATCTACCTGTACTGGTAGAAGCGAAGGAAGCCTTGGCAGAATCTCGTCCACAGGATCAATCTCCGTCTCCGTTCAGCTTCTGTTCGATGCGGCATCTGGTGGCAACAACTTTGCGCTCCTGGTTGTTGAGGTTGACAGGCCAACCGTCCGAAGCAGAACTGGAACAGGGGCTAACGGCTGCCTCTGCGGAGTTGACAGCAACCAGTCGGGGACAACTTACTCAACCGCCGACGGCAGCAATGACCCAGGCTAAGGTTTTTGTGCGGGGAATCGCCAGTCTGTTGGAGACTCGATCGCTAGTGCTGGTTACGAATCACAATCAGGTGCTGGATGTTTTGACGGCGGAACAGCAAATTCAGCTTCGCCAGAAGATTGCCTGGGAAACGGCTCATTATGGGCGTTATCTGCGTTTGCGGCAGGCAACCCGGCAGATGCTACATAGCCGTCCAATTTCTGATAATCCCCATGTGCTGCTGCCCGTCCGTTTATTCCAGAAGTTGATGGCCTGGGTGCAGTCCAGCCCGATCGCGATCGCCACCAACCTGTTCCAGGAAGCCTCCCTCACGGGTATGAGAGGAACCCGGAAAGTTGCGTCCCTACCTGCTGTACCACTCTTACCTGCTCTCCCGTCTCAAAAACCACGGGTTTCACCACTCAATTCACCCTTCCCTGGTGAAGCATTGGCATCTGTTTCAGCCTCCTCATCCTTCAACCTTTCAACCACCCTATTCAATCCCTTCGCTCCCTTCCCCTCTCTCAAAGTACTAGGCGAAGCTTCCCCCTCCTTTAACCCCACCCAACTGCTTCAGGGGAGTGAATTTTCAAATTACCTGGAGACTGATGCAATCCCAATCGGTTATGTCCTGAGTCCATTGGAAAAGGTGATGGGATGGCTGGATCGGTTTCTACTCTGGCTGGAGAAGTGGATAATCGCCCTCTGGAACTGGCTGCTGAAGTGGGTGAGGAAGGAGCCGTAAGGGCTGTCAAAAACGGAACAGCATTTCTGTATGATTAGGAGAGTTACCGGAGAGCGATTTAGTTTCCCGGTTAACTCCCTAACTTTTTGATACTTCTGGAGATATTTCGGTATGCTTACGCTCAAAATCGTTGTCTATCTTGTGATTATCTTTTTTGTTTCCCTCTTTGTCTTTGGCTTTCTTTCCAATGACCCTGCTAGAAACCCCAAGCGAAGAGATCTGGAATAGACAGAAACAGCTAGAATCTTTTGATGCTAGAACGGGGGGCAGCAGCAATCTGCTGCCTCTTATCTCGTTGTGCAGCATCTACCGCAGGCTGTCTGTTCGTGTTATTTCGCTGATCTATGCCCTATTTGGCTTCGCCACCCGGACCCCCGCCAACAGTTGTTATTCCTTCGGCTGATGACATCAGCCATTCCAGCGCTTCATCTGTAGCAGCTTCTGAATCGGCTTCTTCGCAGGCTCTCAAGACAGGCACTCTACTAACTATTGAGACTCCTGAAATTACTCCCGAATTTTCGGCAACTCCTCTGCTGAAGGACGATTTTGTTAAACAGGGGAGAGAATCCCGTGCCGATTTGTTGGGTGAAGCAACCACTGCTGGTTATTTGAGAAGGGCTCAACCAGCAACAGAAACGGAATCACGGCCAGGTGCGATCGCCCCTCACCCCAAAGCAGCTATCAAATTTGATCCCAGCAACAAGATTCCGCAGCCTGTTCTGACAAGTTCCAACATTGAGGCACGAAAAGCATCAGCAGCAACCGAGTTCTACTCCCTGTCCGGGTTAACTCAGCGGCCATCTGCTAAACATGAATCGGAGCTGATGAGCGGCCTGAGCGAATCCATCGTGGTAGATAAACTCTCGGACGATCTGGGTTCCTCTAACCTCACGATTGACACCCGTCTGCTGAAGCTAAACCTTCAGTCACAACAGGTTGAACCTTCCGATCCCCTTATTTTGCCGATTCCAGACCGCGATCGCCGCCCCACATCAGAAGATACGGGGCCTGTTTTTTCCTTTCCTCAAACAGTGCCCAGCAGAAAAAAAACTGATGAGGTTCCTGGCGCGGCCCCAACACCGAATGGGAAAAAGCCCAGAGTGATTGAGCTTACAGCTGATCGCCAGGAGTATGACCAGAACCGCCGCATCTTCACCGCTGAAGGTAAAGTGATGATGCGGTTTGAGAACGGCTTGCTAGACGCAGACCGCCTACAGGTCAACTTGGATAACCGAATTGCTGTTGCAGAGGGAAATGTTGCCCTGACACGGGGTGGGCAGGTGTTGCGTGGGCAGCGGATGGAGTATAACTTCGTTCAGGGGGTGGGAACGATTCAAAACGCCCGCGGCGAGATCAACATTGAGTTGTTCAGTACTGACTTTGCCGCTGCCCCCAGCGATGTGGGAGCCGTCACTCCCCTGGGAAGTCCCGTCAGCGATCGCGTTACTCAGGCCCAGCCGCTCCAGGTTCAAAGTACAGGAGGCGCTTCATTTGGAGTTGGGGTTGGGCGAGACGTGGGGCGGGTTCCCGGAGCGATTCCGCGGGGCGGACAGGTCAAACGACTGCGGTTCGAAGCTGAGCAAATTGACTTCACTCCAGAAGGGTGGGTTGCCAGAAATATCCAGATTACCAACGACCCCTTTTCGCCACCCCAGCTGCTCCTCAAAGCAGACCAGGCAACCCTGACCCGGCTTTCTCCCCTAAAGGATGAACTGCGGGCAACCCGTCCGCGGCTGGTATTTGACCAGCGAGTCACCATTCCCATTCCTCTTTCCCGCACCATCATTGACCGCACTGAACGACAACCTCCCTTGGTGCAGTTTGGCTATGACGAAGAGGATAGAGGCGGTTTATTTATACAACGCCCCTCTGAAGTGGTGGCAACCCCTCGATTTCGGCTGACCATTACCCCCCAAATTTACTTGCAGCGGATGGTGTTTGACAGCGATAGCCTGGTTGATCCGGATAATTTTGGGGTCATTGGGCGATTGACCTATACGCTTGGCCCCAGAACCACCCTGCGGGGATTTGCCTCGTTAACTAGTCTAGACATTAAGAAGTTTGAGGATGAGTTGCGTGCCAGTATTCGAGCCAGCCAATTTATTGGTGACCACAGGTTGGCCCTAGAATATAGCTACCGCGATCGCCTTTTCAATGGTTCTCTGGGCTTCCAGACAGTTCAAACCAGTCTGGGAGCACTTCTGCTGTCTCCCCGCATCAACCTGGGTAACACCGGCATCGTCATGACCTACCAGGCGGGGTTCCAGTACGTCAACGCCGACACCGACCGTTTAGACCTGCTTGAACCCATTCGTGACAACAACCGGGTAGACCTGGGGCGATTTCAGGCGAGTGTAGCACTCTCCCGTGGCTTTAACCTCTGGCAGGGAAAACCCCTTCCTGCCACACCAGAAGCAGGGCTAAAGTACTCTCCTGTCCCCATCACCCCCTACATCGGCGCTGGTGTTAGCTTAACAGGCGTTACAGGCCTTTATACCAACGGAGATAACCAAAATAACCTGATTGCTAGCGTTGGTCTATTTGGTCAGTTTGGTCACTTTTCAAGACCCTTCTTTGATTACACGAGCTTTAGCCTGACCTATATCCAGGTGGTTGGGCAAGGAAGATCTCCCTTTCTGTTCGATCGCGTCGTCGATGATCAGGTTCTGCTGGCGGGCGTTACCCAGCAGATCTATGGACCGATTCGTCTCACCGTGCAAACTGCCATTAACCTCGATACCCGTGGTGAAATCAGCACCGATTTTATTCTGGAATACAGCCGTCGGGCTTACGGGATTATCCTTCGATATAATCCAGTGCTGAAAATTGGTTCTTTCGGGTTTCGCATCAGTGACTTTAATTGGGTAGGCGGCACCAAACCATTTACCGGGTTGGATGTGGAGCCAGTTGAAACTGGAATCCGTCGCATTCGTGATTGAGTCCAAACTTGAACAGATGCAACAGGATTCATCTCACTCAGAAGATTGAACTAAACTTGGGGTTAGACCACTGAGCCATTTTTGCAGCAGGTGCCAAGGGGATATAGCGCTCCTATTTGGATTGTGAAGGGGCTTCCCGTCAGGGAAAGACTTTCACAACTCCCATTGTTCACCAACAATTTAGAACAGCTATAGGTGTCAGGGGGCAGGGAGGAGGTATCCGATCCTAATTCAAAACTCAAAACTCAAAACCCATCTTCCCATCCACTCATCTCCCTTTCACCCTCACCTGTTGTAGGGGGACTTATGACAGAACTGGTAAAAGGCTCCACAGGGCGACCCGATCACGCTGCGACTGTCTATGCAGCTAATTTACTGCGCTATTATGGCTTTGAACTTGAACATGAGACGATTGAACAACTGCTGTCTCAGTGGTTAGAGCAGTATTCTATCGACTGGGTGCGGTTGGCGATTGTGGAGTCTCTCTACCAGGGACGCTACAAGGCTATCTCTGTAGGACAAATTCTGGCACTCTGGCAACGCCGGGGACAACCGCTGTATCACTTTAATCATGAATTTGAACGGCTAGTTTGCGATCGCTTTCCCCGTAACCTGCTGTCTTCAGAAGAAGAAGACAATCAGGCATCTCCACCACTGGATCCTGGCTTACGATACCGACGGGTGCCATTCCAACCCACTGAACCAATTATGCCTTTTTCTCAGCCTCACTCAGTAGGGCCTCCTCAACCTATCGCTGAAGAGCGCTTCGGTTCTGTGCAGCCAAGCCAGACTGCTACGGAGGATCCCTTCGCTACCCAATCGGCCTCTGGCGATGGAACTCCTGAAGCTACTCAATCTGCTCAAAGTAGTTCCAGCGGTTTGTTGGCAGCAATTGCCCCTTCTGCAAAAGCAGACCCACCTATCCATCCCCCCGCAGAGGCGACCAAAGTTATTTCCACTCTTCAAGGAGAAAGCCCTACACCAACTCAGATGGGTTTGGTTGATGCCGTCGATTCAGTTTCTTCCGTTGAAAATGGAAATCAGCCTGTTGACTCAACCGATCCACCGCCCCAGGCACAAACTAAAATTGAACGCCTCCAACAACTTGCTGACTTCTCCAATCCCAAAGTTCTACTTCCCTGTCTGGGATTATCTAATAAATCTCTAAAGCCCAAACTGAGATTGCATCTGACAACACTCTATCAGCCCAACTGGCTAATTAGCTCTGCCAGTAAACATCCCATCCATCAGTTCACCCCCCTCTCCGAAGCCTCAGACTTTTATATCAAACTCAAAGCCGTCGCTAATCCTCTGGGGAGCAAAAGGGTAGACGGGTAGAAGTTTGACATCACAATGAGTCCTATGCCCGTGCAACAGGAACAGAAATTATTGTTCGTTACGATCCGCAAAATCCACAGGTAACAGCCCACATGCTTGATCCGTGGAATAGTCTCTTAATCTGGCTTCCCTTTGTCATGGCAGGTTTAGCCTTTGTTGGCGGTTTCCCTGCCCTCTGGAAAATCGTGCGATCGCCTCAAACTTAGACAGGCTCATTATCTTAGTGCTGCATGGAAGGCAGGCAATCATCGATCCAGGAATCAGTTGGCTATAGAAACTTTTTCACTGCGCAGGTTTTGTCACTCCCATACGAATCTCTGAGCAGAAGGAAGCAGCACTGAAGCCATCGGCTTGCTTCACGATACCTGTACGCAGGCGGAGATTGGGGCTGGCGAACCACAGCCGTTCTTCCGCGGAAATGGGCCCATCTTCGGTAATCAGGGTTAAAGCATCGTCTTCACCAACGATGTATCGTCCGGGGGGGGGATTGTCAGCATCTTCAGTTTGGCGCAGCAGTTTGCCTTGATTGGGATTTTCGGGGTCTGCGATCGCCACCAGCACCGTCGTCCCCGATTGCTTTGCCTGACCTTCCAGTCCCCCATTCCAGCGCACCCGAATGCTACAGGTTGCCATTCTAGGGTCAATCTTGTACTGCTCACAGAGCCGGGTCACTTCAGAATCCGTGTTCGCTAACATCTCAACCAGAATTTCTGACTTTCCACCCTCTGACTGACTGGTTGACAGCAGGTGGCTGGTGCGGTGGGAAAACCATTTTCCACTACTGAGTTGAAAAAACTCCACAATATCCATTGTTTGAAGCGATCCTCTCTCAATGCTTGATTCATCCTGATCAATTCTAGTGGAGACCCAGTTACAGCCCAACCTCTGACCCGAAGGAGAGATGGGTAGAGGGTGGACGAACAACTATCCCTATCCTCCTAAACCAAGGAAACTACGACCCCAAAAGGCTGCAATTGCACTCACCGTATACACCGCTACCAACATTCCCAGACCAATCCACAGCAGGGGAATTCCCCGCCAGGACACCACTTCCAGGCTGCCCGACGGCAGAAAGACAACGTGAAATTTTGCCAGCGGTTGGGGAGGATTGGTCTCGTCAGGTTCGGGTGCAATTGTGAGCAACTTCGGAAGCGGCGTCTGGTTAACATTCTCCTGAGCTGGCTGATTCAAGGCTTCATAGGCGGCAATCGCGCCCGCCTTGTTCACACCGACCAGATAGGTGAGAGGGCGATCGCAGTTCATTTCCCCATTCCAGTCATGGTTTAACTGTCGCTTGAGTTGGTTAGCTAAATGCTGAACCTGTCTATAATCCAAAACCTCAGGGGTTGACACCAGTCCTGAACTGCCAGTATCAGCAATTTGACGTGGCTTTTTGTTGAGAGCGCAAAGAGCGATCGCCTGCACAGTCCCCAGTACGCCTGCTCCAATCACCCTCATATTCAGCGGCAAAGGAATTTTCAGCATGGACAGTAAAAAACTGCTGGACAGCAACGCAAAAGACAGTATCACCGTGATTGAGGGCACAAACACCCATCCCCAACTGGGTCTGGCATACTGCCGCAGAACCAGCCATTGCGCTAACCCCGGCCAGACAGCACAAATGACAGCCAGAATTGCCGCGACTGCACCCACTATTGGAGAAAAGAGTTGAACCGGCAAGCCACTTAGTTCAGCAGGAATTGACCCACTCGTCACCACCTGTTCAATCAGGTTGTACCATCCCTGAAAAGTCGTTAGCAAAACGACATACCCCACACCATTAGCCAGAATCCAGAGAGGATCCGGTACATACTGGCGTAAGACCAGCCACTGTGTTGCCCCTACCATGAGTCCAAACACCAGACCACCAACAAATGTTCCCAGCATTCCCTGGGGTTGCCATAAAACGGGTAAGCCATGACTTTGTAGCGGACCAAGGATGACCCCCACCAGTAACCAGCCTAGACCCGTTGCAAGCACAAACAGAAGGGTGAATCTAAGCCGATCAGAGGGAGGAATCAGGAATTGTTGGAACTGTGATGGAGGTGTGAATTTTGTGGAAGAGGAACCCGTTGGCGATCGCATAAGTCATCTTTCCAGAGACAGGTAGAGGACTTCTTAAATCAATGTTAAAGTTGGGGGTTAGAAAATCGGTTTCTGTTGAGCAGAAATCGAACTCTCCCAGGAAGTCTAAGGAAAAACTGTAACATCAACCACCTCTGTCTGGGTTTGCAAATACTTCGCAATTCCCTTAAAAATGTTGCAAACTCTTTACCTTCCCCAAACTGATGACGGGAGAAAATTCTGAATATTCTATTTAACCACCTCGCAGGTAGCTAGATGACACAGAAAAAACGAGCACTGATCACCGGAATCACAGGACAAGACGGCTCCTACCTGAGCGAGTTCCTGCTGGAGAAAGGCTAC
>JAIMBL010000074.1 GCA_023511615.1 Leptolyngbyaceae cyanobacterium HOT.MB2.61 | reverse complement strand
CAGATCAAAAAGACGATTCAGCTGCTCACCAGGACGCTGCTTAATTCTTCTTCATACACCAGATTTGACAATAACTCGAATCATGGGGTTGCCCTCCCTCTCTATAAAGGTCTAGCAACTTGTGTTTCAGGACAAAATTAATCCAGGTAATGACACTAGCTCTTTGAGGATCGTAGGTTTCAATCCTTTGACAGATATGCAACCAGGTTTGCTGGAGGGCTTCTTCGTAATAGTCTCCAGGTGCATTTCCACCCATCCAAAGACGGCCCGATCGCTGAACCCTCTGTATAAGCTGAGTCAATTTTTGCTGTCGTTCCAGGCTACCGCGTGGGTGGTTACCAGCTTCTATTGCAAGCTGATCCAGTTCATTGCACATACGGTTGATTGGGTGTAGAGCGGAGAGGGGCTCGATGATTTGCGCTGGTTGCATCTGCATCAATGGTTGAATTGCACTACGGGCTTATCGATGCAGCGAGGGAGTTTACCTGGAAATTTACAGATCTTTACTTTTTGAAAGTCAGAATGCAATCCTGTAGCCATCACCACCGATTTAAGGGCTTGTTAAAGCCCCTTCTCACCAGGTTGCTTGGTAGTTTATCAACTTTGATTGGATGCTTTTGCTTCGATCAGTCCTCAGCACTACCTCACCCTTCAATTTCTAATTGACAGATCATCAGGACATTGCAGTTAGAGATCAGTTTTTGTCTGTAGTATCTCGGCTGCGGTAATTTCCAATTCTGGAAACAGGGTTGAAATAATGCACTCATCACCCTTAAAAATTGCTTCTTCGTATAACCCAGTTACCCAGGTCAACACAACCACCTGCTGGGCGATTGGATCGACAATCCAATATTCTCGAATCCCTCGTGCCGCGTATTCTGAACGCTTGTAGCGATAATCGCGCTGTTCATTTTCCAGCCCTGGTGAGACCACTTCTACTACCAGTGCTGGAGGTGGCATGTCGGGTAACAAAATGCTCCGCGCTGCACCTTGAAGGGCAGCGGCTGATTCTTGTGTGAGTACCATCAAATCTGGGATTCGCACTGTTGCCCGGTAGCCGCTGACGACAATTTCTGTTTTCACCCGGAAGTAATGGGGCGGAACAAAACGACTCAAAGCAAACATCAACATAACGATAATCAATCCGTTAATGTCGCTTTCTGTGGGCATTGCAACCAGTTCTCCACTCTCCAGTTCATACCGCGCGTCGATGCCACTATCGTAGGTAAGATAGTCTTCCAGGGTGAAAATCTGGGTGTGGGGTGTGGTGGTTTGAGTCATGGGAAGCCCGTAACCATTCCAGTGTTGTGGCTATTATAGCGATGCCATTGTTCCGTCAGGAAAGTTTTGATGGGTCGCAGACCTCCGGCTATCGCTACCTATAACTTCTGACTTCTGGCATCCTCCATCAGGGACTCTATCCATTACGCAAAAGTCGGTGAAACCCTTGCCGTGTCTGGCTTGCCCTCATCTCCCAGGCCCTTCTCCCATAAAACTTCTCCCATAAAAGGAGAAGGGGAGCCGGAAACTCTTTCCCTTCGCCCATTTGGGAAGAGGGGAACACAAGGGGTGAGGGCGGTTCGGGCAAGATCTGCCTGATGGATAGATGGACTAAGGCGGGCAAGTCTGTTAATGGCTTTAAGCCTGATTGATCCGTCTGCTCAAGCCCCGGTGAATGAGAATGAGAAGCAGTCCTACAGCAATAAAACCTGCGGCTAATATATGACTTTCGCGGGAAGCAAACGCCATCAGGATAATGTTAGAAACAAACGCCAGTACCGGAAGTAAAAAAGGAATTTGAAACCTTGCTGGTTGATGCTCCTGGCGTTTAATCACAAGCAATGACAGGTTGACCAGACAAAACATCAAAAGAATTAGAGTAGCCGTGGTGCCTGCCAGAAATTGGAGGGTTCCTGAAAGGGCGAGAATAATTGCGATCGGCAGAATCACTAACAGCGTGCGGTAGGGAGTTGCCCGGCGAGAGTGTAACTTCCCTAACCAGGCTGGCAGTAGCCCTTCCCGTGCCATGCCAAACAGTAAGCGGGAAGCCGTCACAAAGTTGAGGAGTGCTGTATTTAAGACGGCAAATAGAGCAATGAACGTAAAGATCACGGGGGGAAAGTTAGGTTGAGCCCGTTTGACCACATCCAGAAGGGGAGCCTGGGAAGCCTGAAGTTCAGCCGGACTCACGACCTGGGTTGCCAGCCAGGAAACCAGAATATAAATTAAACCAGCAATACCGAGTGCCAACAGGATTGCCATTGGAACGGTACGTTCTGGTTTTTTGACCTCCTCTGAAACATTCACAATATCCTCAAATCCAATAAAGGCGTAGAAAGCGAGGGCTGCGCCCTGGGAGACAGGTATCCAAAACGCTCCAGTTTGAACCGGAGAGGCCGTTGTGATTGCACTACTGGCTACTCCCGATCCTCCCAACAGATAGAGGGTTGAAACAATAATGACGATAAACAATCCTGAGACTTCGAGAAAGGTGCAAAATATGTTGAGGGCTGAGGATTCTTCCATGCCACGAAAGTTGACAAAAGCAAGCCCGGAAAACAGGGCGATTACAACCAGCCAGGGTGGAATGACTGGAATGAAAGTGTTGAAGTAACCCGCAAAAGCTTTTGAAAGGGTTGCCATGGAAACGATGCAGGTGCAAAACATGACCCAACCAACCAATAGCGACAGCCAATCAGTGTTAAAGGCTTTTTGCACAAAGTAGGCAACGCCTCCGCTTTTAGGAAATCGACTACCCAGCTCAGCATAGCTGAGAGCGGTTAATGCAGCAACGATCATGGCAAGCACGAAGGAGAGCCAGACGAGGGAGCCGGAAACTCCTGCAATTTTTCCGACTACGGCGTAAATTCCAGCACCGAGAATGTCACCCACGCCATAGATGACCAGAGTTTTGAGGCCAAAAACTTGCTTTAGTGATTGAGGCTCTGTGGTGTTTTCCATACAAGTTTGTTTTTTCAATCCCTCTATATTTTTCTAGAGTGTTGGCGATCGCGAGGATCAGGAACTCGTTCATTCAATATTATTTGATTTTCTTGTTTTGATGGTGATGAGTGGGTGGACCTGACAAGGTAATGATGAGCGGCGCTAGCCGCCATCATTCACGACTCAAAAATCATTACGATTTGGGCACTACTGAAAATCAGAGGTTCGGGCAAATGGGAGTCTGCGGCACCCATTGAGGCGGGTTAAGCGTTGCTGAAAAGCAGTATGAATCGAAACGAAGTTTCGAGCATACAGCATCCATTTCATACCCGGATTCAGCAATACCGCGGTTAAGATGGGGGTATGGATCTGGCGGTATCCGCCTGTGAGGTTGATGATTTCTCAGATTACATTTCCCATTTCGCGGTGAGGGAAGAAGGACTATGACCGCTACACTGACGGCTCCTCAATCGATTGAATCCTGGCTGGGTGATGAAGCCGAATATTTGTTGAACTACAAAGCAAAGGTTTCTAAAGATTTACTCCATCTGCCAGGACCGGATTTTATTGATCGCGTGTTTGCGCAGAGCGATCGCAACCCACAAGTATTGCGCAGTCTGCAACAGCTTTACTCCCACGGACGGCTGGCAAACACCGGGTATCTCTCGATCCTGCCAGTTGACCAGGGAATCGAACATTCGGCGGCGGCATCCTTTGCCCCCAATCCCATTTATTTTGATGGGGAAAACATCATTAAACTGGCGATCGAAGGAGGCTGCAATGCGGTTGCAACCACCCTGGGTGTACTGGGGAGCGTTTCGCGCAAATACGCCCACAAAATCCCGTTTATCGTCAAGATTAACCACAATGAACTCCTGACCTTTCCCAACCAGTTTGATCAGGTTCTGTTTGCTTCGGTAGAGCAGGCATGGAATCTGGGTGCAGTGGCGATTGGTGCCACCATTTACTTTGGTTCGCCGGAATCGACCCGGCAAATTCAGGAAATTAGCCATGCATTTGAACGGGCCCATGAACTGGGAATGGTGACAATTTTGTGGTGCTATTTGCGCAATAGCGTATTCAAACAGGACAAAGACTATCACCTGGCGGCAGACCTGACCGGGCAGGCTAATCACCTGGGAGTCACAATCGAAGCCGATATTATTAAGCAGAAATTGCCGGAAGTGAACAACGGTTACGGCGCGATCGCCCAGGCTACCGGACAAAGCTACGGCAAAACGGATAAACGAGTCTATTCCGAACTAACCAGCGACCACCCAATTGATCTGACCCGCTACCAAGTCTTGAACTGTTATGCCGGACGAGCGGGTTTGATTAACTCTGGTGGGGCTGCGGGTAAAAATGACTTTGCCGAAGCCATTCGGACTGCTGTGATTAACAAACGTGCCGGCGGATGTGGACTCATCTCCGGGCGCAAAACCTTCCAGCGTCCCTTTGAGGAAGGAGTCAAACTGTTCCATGCAATTCAGGACGTTTACCTGTCGCCGGATGTGACGATCGCTTAGAGCGGGTGAGGGGTGAGGGAGAGGTAAAGCTTAAGTGGATTGACAAACCTGAACCCTGAGAGTGTTCCAGTCTGCTTATCTGTAGCCCTACTTTGAAGAATTGGTATAAATCGGCTAATTCAACAATCAACCAAATGTCTGCCTGCCCAGATTGAGGGGTTGGGCGATGATGGGGGTATTGCTTTCAATCCTATTTCTTATTCTGTTTTGTCCTTCCCCCTTTCTACCACAATCCCCCGGCATTCCCCAAAACCGATGCGAACATAGCCCGGTTTCTCGCAATATCCACGGAGAATGACTTCATCGCCATCCGCAAGGAACGATCGCGTCTCTCCGGTGGGCAACTCAATCGGATGGGCACCCCGCTGGGTGATTTCAAGCAAACACCCCTGGGAACCGAGTTCTGGGCCAGAGACGGTGCCACTGGCAAGCAAATCTCCTGGGCGCAGGTTGCAGCCATTGCTGGTGTGGTGCGTCAGCATCTGGGCGATCGTCCAGTACATGTTTCGAAAGGAAGTACAGCTCAGTTGGAAAGGAGCCATGCCAGTTGAACGCATTTGAGCAGAACGAATCCACACTTCTAACGTCAGATCAATTCCACCCCACTCAGTATTTGAGGATGAGGCGAGGTAGGGCAGCGGGCTGGGGTCCTCTGCCGGGCGAGAAAAGGCCGGACAGCGGAAAGGAGCCAATGCTTCCAGAGTCACCACCCAGGGGGAAAGGGTGGTCGCAAAACTCTTAGCCAGAAATGGTCCCAAAGGCTGGTACTCCCAGGCTTGAATATCCCGTGCTGACCAGTCGTTGACCAGACACAGGCCAAAAATATGCTCTTCCGCCTGGTCAATGGCAACTGGCTGCCCCAGAGGATTGCCAGTCCCCACAAAAAACCCTACTTCTAGCTCGTAATCCAGAAGTTGAGTTGGGCCAAAACTGGGCATGGTTTCTGTAGGGGGCTTGCGCTGTCCGCCAGGGCGCACGATCGGTGTATCACTGGGGATGATGGAGGAAGCCCGCCCGTGATAGGCGATTGGCACGTATTTGTAATTGGGTAAAAGGGGATTATCGGGACGAAAAAGTTTCCCCACATTGGTGGCGTGGAAGATGGAGGCGTAAAAGTCTGTGTAGTCGCCGATCGCAGCGGGGAGTAAAAGCTCGACTTCGGCGATCGCAACCAGAATGCCACTCTCTAAATCCGGTTGCTGACTTCCCTGCCGCAGCAGTTCACTGCAACGCCGACGCAGGCTCGAAACAGCATCCTGCCCTGAAGCCATCAACGGATTAAGAACCGACGCTGCACAGGCTTCCTGTAATTTCTCAGAAAAATCCTGAAATAATCCTGCCTGTATACATTGAAAGAGATCCAGAATCTGGTCTCCGATCGCCACTCCAATTCGAGAAACCCCCACCTCTCCTGGGCGGCGGAAAACCCCCAGCGGAAGATTTTGAATTGGGAAATCGGTTCCCACCGGATTGGCTGACCCGACCCAACTGCGCAAATTTGGATCATGAGTTGCATTGATAGAAAGATTCATAACAGTTGCAAACACCTGAGATCATCAATTGGTTCCTGAAACGAGCAAGATCCAAAGGAGCGAAAGAATTGCCGTCGGGTTTCTTCCAGGTCTGAAAGGCTCAACGAATACTGATGCCAGGAAAGACTATCTTCAGTAAATTGAAATCCTTCAATAGAGGACTGATTCAGAACTTCCAGCGTATCTTCCAAAGTAATTTTTTGTCGATAGACCAATGATGAGGCGATCGCCACATTCAAAAAGCCCTGCATTGCTGCAGAAGGACTGTCTGATTTATAAGTAACGGGATGGCAGGCAGGGAGAGGATGGTGCAGACCAGCGGTTGCTTTGAATGGAACCCCCGCCTCCGCACAGGACACAATCCAGCAGCTCAGTTCAGCCGCAGCGGGAAATGCATCAACCGTTATGCCACCCATTCGCACCTTGGCCGCTGCCCCCACCCGTTTCAAAGCTGCAAAATAGGGTTGCCAGTCAGTGCCAAGGGGAATTTCAAAAAACGTTTCAACATCGGCAGGCAGGCGCAAACCGACCTGCTCAATTTGGGTTGGGGAAAGGGGAGGCAGTTCTAGAGTTGCGATCGTGATTTCTGGAATCTTGCAAGATTGTAGTCTGGAAATTGCCACCTCCACCTCTGTTGGAAGAATGAGACTGAGATGCCAGTGCTTCAAAGGAATTTCTGGGAGAAGGCCCTTAAACTCATCCAGTTGAGATAGGGGTAACACAAACCACCCCAGCAACCAGGCATCAGCAGAAATGCCATACTGGGCGTAGTTCTCCATCGCCTGCCGCAGTCCCAATCTGGCAGGGGGAAAAAGTCCGGCATAGTCCACAATTGATGTGAGTAGAGTTTGCACAGACTTCAGCACATGGGTTCACCTCCTTCTTAAGAAGGGGAGGGGTTGAGTTTTGAGTTTCTACTTTCCCATTCCCTACTCCCCATTCCCCATTCTTTACTCCTGACTTCTGGTTCCTTTTTCACCCATTGTTGCTTAATCTAACGGTAGGTAAGTTGAAGCTTTAATTTCGTTCAAAACAATGTTGGTACGAATCCGGTCAATTTCATCCAGCAATTGCAGTGATTCTGAGTTCTTCGATGCTGGCTTAACTTTTGACTTACCCATGACAGGTTTTGCCTTCTCCTTAGCCGAATTTTGGGGCAAGGGATTTTTCCTCCGGCAGCATGCAGACGATTAAGAAATAGTCTAAGTTTATTACAAATTCTCAACCAGTCAGGTTTATTAAGAATTTCTTCTTGAAACTAGATGGAAGTAGATTTTATAATCGTATCACGGACTTTTAGTTGATTTTTTAAACTAAAAGTCCGCAGGAGCTGAAACGTAAATAGGAAACTTGAACATCAATTGAACATCATCTGAGGAATATCCACTGAGATGAAGAACATCCACTGAGAGAGTGTGTCCGGGGCAATCGCTCTCCTCAGTAAATTACATTAATCTATGGGCAACAGCCGTGTGGCATGAACGGCATCAATCCATCTGCAAGGGATTTGATGAGTGTGTTAGGGTTCATGAGCTCACGCTGGTTGTCGGCGTTGCTGAAAAGCAGGATGAATTGAAACGAAGTTTTAAGCATCTAGCACTTTTTTCATCCCCAGATTCAGCAACCCCAGATTCAGCAACGCCCTAGTTGTCAGGAGGTATTTTGGTGAATAATTTTTGCCCGATCAAGCGGTTTGACCATCTGGAATTTTATGTGGGTAATGCCAGACAGGCATCCCTTTTTTACTCAAAATGTTTTGGATTTGCTAACACCGCCTACCAGGGATTGGAAACTGGAAACCGTGATGTCGCTTCCTACGTGATGGAACAGGGGGAGATTCGGTTCGTACTCAGCACTGCGTTAAGTCCGGATCATGCGATCGCCCACAGTGTCCTTCAGCACGGGGATGGAATTGCCATCATTGCACTGGAAGTCCCCGATGCCATCAGTGCCTACAAAGAAACAACAGCCAGAGGTGCAATCAGTGCCATTCCACCGACAGAGGCCGAAGATGGCTATGGCATCCTGCGATATTCTGCTATCCATGCCTATGGGGATGTGCTGATCAAATTTGTCGATCGCACCGATTATCAGGGTATGTTTGTACCAGGTTTTGTTCCTTGCCATAGGGGAACTGTTCATCAAGTCCCTCTGGACGAACACCCAAACCATGTGGGATTGAAGGCGATCGATCACATTGTTGGCAACGTAGAGTTGGGACAGATGGATCGATGGGTTCAGTTTTTTGCCGATGTTTTAGGATTTAATTTGCTGGTGCATTTTGATGACGAAGCTATTTTCACCGAGTATTCGGCTCTGATGTCAAAAGTGATGCAAGACAGCACTGGCCGAATTAAATTGCCGATTAATGAACCTGCTAAAGGCAAACGCAAATCCCAGATTGAAGAATACCTGGAATACAATCGCGCTCCCGGAATTCAGCATGTCGCATTAGCTACAGACAACATTATTGCGACCGTGACTAAACTCAGGGAAGCCGGAGTGTCGTTCCTGCGAGTACCTAAAACCTATTATGAAAATTTAGAAAGCTGGGTTGGAAAAATTGATGAACCGATTGAGAAACTGGCAGAGTTAGGAATTCTGGTAGACCGGGATGAGGAGGGTTATTTACTGCAAATTTTCACCAAACCTGTTCAGGACAGACCCACCCTGTTTTTTGAAGTGATTGAGCGTCACGGCTCTCAGGGCTTTGGTGAAGGAAACTTCAAGGCATTGTTTGAAGCCATAGAACGGGAACAGGCGTTGAGAGGAAACCTTTGAGGGAAGAAGAAAGAAAAAAGAGGAAAGCCAGGAGCTATGAGTCAGGAGCGAGTGTTTCGTTATGACTTACTACTACAAGTTGGGTACCATTCCCCACAAGCGCCACACTCAGTTTCGTCAGCCGGATGGCTCTTTGTACCACGAAGAGTTGATGGGGATTCGTGGGTTTTCAGGCATTCAATCGCTGCTTTACCATCTCCGTCCACCGACTCAAATTCAACGGATTTTGTTAGAGAAACCAATTGAGATTGCCTGCGAGGAACCGGGTCCTCTCCGCCCTCGCCATCTACGTACTGCTCAGGTGTCTGCAGGAGGAGATGCGATCGCATCTCGCATCCCTCTGCTTGTCAATGCCGATCTCAGCCTCTCCGTTGCTCGACCGACTGAGCCAATGGTTTACTGGTATCGGTTTGCTCAGGGAGATGAGGTGCTGTTCATCCATAACGGCAGCGGAATTCTGGAAAGTCAGTATGGAATTCTTCGCTATCGCCCTGGTGACTATTTAGTGATTCCAACAGGAGTGCTCTGGCGCATTATTCCTGATGACGGAATTGAACAACGAATGCTGGTGATTGAAGCCAATGGGCATGTTGAGCCGCCTGCTCGTTATCTCAACCGTTATGGCCAGTTTCTGGAACATGCTCCCTACAGTGAACGGGATTTGCGCCCACCGGATGAATTAATTACCCACGACGAAGCCGGAGAATTTGAGGTGCGGGTAAAGGCGCGCGATCGCATCACCCGATACCTCTACCATCACCATCCGCTGGATGTGGTGGGGTGGGATGGACATCTCTATCCATATGCATTTAATACTGAGGACTTTGAACCGATTACAGGCCGGGTGCATCAGCCACCCCCCGTCCACCAGACCTTTGAAGCACCGGGATTTGTGGTGTGTTCCTTTGTGCCCCGCCTGTTTGACTATCATCCGCTGTCAATCCCAGCTCCCTACAACCACTCAAATGTGGATTCGGATGAAGTGCTTTACTACGTCGATGGAAACTTTATGTCCCGTAAGGGAATTGAGCGATCGTCGATTACCGTTCATCCAGGTGGCATTCCCCATGGCCCCCACCCCGGTACCTACGAGACATCAATTGGCAAAGAACGAACAGATGAATTGGCGGTTATGATCGATGCCTTTCGTCCACTCCAATTCACGGAAAATGCACTTCAGTTTGAGGATAAGGACTATTCCTACAGTTGGAACCAGTAATTCAGGTCGTGTTCAAACCTATAAATATTCGTCTATGGGATACTCTACGCAACATTTCTATAGACAGAAACAATATCTCTGGAACACTTGTATAGCAACAATCGAGAATACATTGCAGGAACCCATTATGGTTAAGACTTTAACAACACCTTCAGATACTCTGACCATTTCTTCTCGAATCGAGGAGCGACTGAAAAAAGGTGAACTAACCAAAAGACAAGTCGATCAATTCCAGAATTTTCTGAAAGAGGTCGATCGCGAATTTTTGCACCATCGGATCATCACCAATAATACCTACACTCGCTGGTTTTCGGAAGGCAAAGCCACCGATACCGAATTGCGGCATTTCATCAAACAATTCTCCATTTTTTCAAATCAGTTTTTGATTGCGGCATTGCTAAAGGTGATCAACTCACCAACGTTGCAACAGTCACGAGCCAGTCGAGAAATTTTGCTGAATGAATTGGGTGTTATCTATCGCAGGGTAGGCCAACCAACCGCCAGCATTGCTGCCCAAACTGAAGAGAGTAAAGACCGCGAAGGCGATCCGGAGCTCGTCAGTACGGAAGGTACCGTCGATGGAGGCATTTGCCGGTTTCGTGCTGCCCATTTTGAGTGGCTAACAGGGGTTGCAGAAGGTCTGGGACTGCACTACGAGGACATCGGTAAACGCAAACACGGCAGACCGGCAACCCTCCATTTTTGTGATGAATTACAACGGTTGTATGGCAGCGATGATCCAGCGATCGCCGAAGGTGCCAGCTTTGCCGTTGAAAACTGGGCGGCGGCAGGCTTCTGGCAGGAACTCGAAGATGGGCTGATGCGCATTAAGCAAACCCGCCATCCCCACTTACGTCTGGCATTTTTTACCTGGCACAACCGGGTTGAAGCTCAACACGCCGGACACACCCTGGAAGAACTGGAAGACGTTTACTTCAGCCCCAACTTTGACCGGGAAAAATTCTTGCAGGGTGGCAAAGAAATCCTGGAAGCGATCGCCGTCTTCTGGGACGGATTGGAAAGCGATCGCCTGCCACCTCACCCCTCACTAACAACTAACAACCAACAACTGACAACTCACCATGAATAGCACCTCTTCCCCTGCCAACCCTGCCCATGGCATTGACCTGATTCGGGCTTTTGCGCACCTGCTTCGGTTGCCGTTGGCGATCTCGGCAACGTTAGCGAGTTGTGCAACTATCTATGCGGTTGACGCCACCACTCCCCTCTGGAAGTACCTGCTGACGGCGATCGTTTTATTCTGCATGACTGCTGCCGCCTGCGCGATTAACGATTAATGGGATGTGGATAAGGATCGGATTGATCATCCAGACCGACCGCTGCCATCGGGAAAACTTTCGTTAAAACAGGTGTGGTGGACAGCCGTTGTGTTGTTTGGAATTGCACTCACCAGTACGATTCCACTGGGGTTGTATCCTTTTATGGTGGTTGCTACCAGCGTGATCGTTTTGTGGAACTATTCCCACTGGCTGCTTTACAGTGGGTTTGTGGGGAATCTGGTAGTGGCAACGATAGGTTCGGCACTGATTTTTATGGCAAGCCTGGTGGCTAATCGCCCCTTTGCCATGTTGTATCCTGTTGTGTTTTTGTTTTGCTATGCCTTAGCCAAGGAACTTATCTGGGATGTACACGATGCGGAAGGCGATCGCAGCCAGGGAATTATTACTATTGCCAACCAGTGGGGCGATGGGATGGCCTTTTTCATTGCCTGGGCCTTGTTAGGGGGATTGCTTGCATCAATTCCAGTTGCACTCCTTTTGTTGCCAATGGCACATCCGTGGATGTTTGCCGGATTCGCTTTAGCCGTTTTGCTCAGCCTGGGAGTTGCCCTGGCGAATTATCAACGACGGCGGGATGCGATCGCCTACCAGCAACTAATTTTTTGGGAACGCCTGAGCATGTTCTTTGGCGTTTTGGCTCTTCTGGCTACCGCACCACCAATGGGGCAGGTATAGGAGGTCAGGTGGAGACTGCCAGTGCACTAACATTGGGAATGGAAGCCAGGACAACCATAGCAATGAACAATGCAATAATGTTGCTAAATGTCATACTGCTTTCCATTGGTATCAAAGTTTCCATTGGTATCAAAGTTTCCATTGGTATCAAAGGAGGGGGTTCTAAAAACTGGGCTCTGTCTTCCTGAAACCCTGATTTCCTCGGCCCCTTTCCAGGACAGCCACAAAAAATTGACAAACCCTATCAGAGCTCCGGTAATAGGTTCTCCTAGCTTGCCGGTGAAAAAGTAGCGTAAGTTACTCTTTCATCTAAAACAAAATCCCTGGAATGTTGATTTTGTTTTGGTGATAAGCGACGCTTATCACCAAACTCTCAGGAGAGCCCGGTAACATGAGCTTACCAGCTGCCCTTGATTTCTTATTTTTCCCTTATCTTTTAAGTGCAAGTTGAGCTATTGCAATAAAATGCAGGCGTAAACCCAGACATTCAGATGTTTTGCAATTAACACCTGTTTCCTGGGTAATGCACATCCTTAGGATCGAAGAAATGCTGAATGCTTGAAACTTTTGTTTCAAATTCTCCCTCTTTTCAATAACATTGTTCTCTGCTATACCATCTACTTGAGGAGATTGCCCAATGGTTCCTTTTCTGATTTCTGTCGTTGTTCTCGCCATTAGCTTGCTAATCGTTTCAAAATTACCCACCGGAGTTGAGGTTGACAATCCCTTGATTGCCCTGATTGCAGGTGGAATCATCGGCGCGTTGAACGGGCTATGGGGATTATTCCCTGGTCTTTTTAGAGGAGCCATCTGGTTATTTAGCCTGGGCTTGATTCCTCTGATTGGTAGCATTATTGTCTTTGGTCTTACAGCCTGGTTAATCGAAGGATTCCGGTTGCGCTGGGGAATTGGTAGTGCCATTTTGGGTGCGATCGCCCTCGCCATTATCAATTCGATTCTGGTCTTCATTCTGCGTCAGACCGGGCTGGTTGCCATTTAGCCTCTTCTGTCCAGTGTTGTTGTGCAAATCGAACTATACTAGGCGATGGCTTTCTGATAAAGCGTTCTAATTTCTGCTAACCACTGTTGACGGGAATCATCCCAGGTGTAGAACATGTGCCCACCGCGGAAGTGCTTCAATGTCAGGTTGGGGCGAATCTCAGGATTCAACTTCATCAGATCGGCTAGATGATTGGAGGCAAAGTAGGGAGTGACCAGATCAAAAAAGCCGTGGGTGATATATACCTGCATGTAAGGGTTTAACGTCATTCCCACCCGCAGATCATCCACTGCGCCAATAAAGCCCATCCGCAGTTCCCCCTTCAGATCAAACTTCCAGGCTTTGAACGTTTCCAGGTTGAGGAGGTGGTACGTCAGGTCCGTTTCTACCTTCAAGGTATCTCGGAGATGGCTATTGATCGCTCCGGTAAAGAGCCGATCCAGCCCATCCAGGGTGGGGTCGATACCTTCGTAGATTTGGCGATCAGGGAAGGGGTCGATCGCCGTAATCGATGCATCATACAATCCCACAATTTTTTGCTGATCTCGCAGCAGTTCCCTGGCAAAGATTTCAATCCTAATTCGCCCGGCCTGCTTTTCGATCAGTGACAGGGGCAATCCAATCAAATCTGCCAGTTGCTGATAGGCCGTTTGTCGCTCATCGGGAGTAACGGTGTCTCCCATCGCTAAAAGGGGAATCAAGGTTTTGCGGGCAAACTGTTCCGCAGCAGTCAGATGGGCTTGAAAATCCTTCGGTTCCCCTGCCCAGCGGGCGCGATCGTGATAGGCCGCCGCCGCCGCAAAGGAAGGAACCAGAGTGGCCCAGGAGGTCAGGTTGTAATCACTGCCATCTAGCAAACTGAACTCTAAGGCTGGAGAAATTAATATGGCTCCTGAAAGGCCTACACCAAACTCCTGCTGAAGCTTGCGGGCTAACTTGGCAACCCGAAAGCCCCCATAGCTTTCTCCCGCAATGAAAATGGGAGACAGCCAGCGGTTGTGCCGCGAAAGAAATCGCTGAATAAACTCCCCCAACGATTTCAAGTCCCGTTCCACTTCCCAGAATTCGACTTCCTTCGGTTTGTCTTTTTCATCCGGGTTGGCTTTTTCGTCGGATTTATCCTGGGATTTCTTCTCATCGGTCAGGCTGCGACTGAAGCCTGTACCCACCGGATCAATAAAGACCAGATCGGTGAAACTGAGCCAGCTTTCGAGGTTATCGACTACCCGCACTGGAGGTTTGGGCAGTGTGCCATTTTGACCAAAGTAGATCCGCTTAGGCCCCAAGGCACCCATATGCAAATAGGCAGAGGCGGCTCCAGGTCCCCCATTAAACACAAACGTCAGTGGCCGAGAAGAGGTTTCCTGTTCTTTGGCTAAATAGGCCACATGAAACATCTCCGCCGCAGGTTTTTCTCGCTCGTAAAGAATTTGCCACTCCGCTGCAGCCGTGTAGTGAATCTGGCGATCGGGAAGGGAGAGCGTATGCTCGGTTGTGCTGCCTTTGCGGGGAGAAGGTGGGTTAGAGTTATCGGACATAGGGGAGTGTTAATGATAGGTGATTAGTCAGGAGAGTGGATAAGTGGGTAGACCTGACAAGGTAATGATGAGCGGCGCCAGTCGCCATCATTAACGACTCAAAAATCATTACGATTTGGGCACTACCGATGAGTGACAGGGGGTATCTCTTAAGATTTAACACACGCAGGGTGTAACCACGTTAATTTGGAAAGGATGGCACTGACTTAGGAGCCTTGAGATAAATCTCAGGCTTAAAATCGCTCTCACCCATCAAAACCATGAATCCGAGGTGAAAACTCCAACCTCGAAACTTCCCCCTTATCCACTCTATCTGCCTACCTCTCTCCCTCCACAAATCTCCTCGCAGGCTCAACTCGTTTTTGAGGAGGTGCGATCGCTACTCTCTTCTTTTGAGGTCTATGCCGGAACCATTTGTCGCCAAACAGGTCATGCAGCAGCAGGTAAAAACAGGGAATGATGAATAGCGTCAGCAGGGTTGCCAGGGATAGACCTGAAAATACCACTATACCCAGTGGTTGCAGAAATTCTCCTCCCTCTCCCAGGCCCAACGCCAGCGGAAACATCCCCAGAACTGTAGTAATAGTCGTCATCAGAATTGGGCGCAGACGCTGTGGAGCAGCCTGCAAAATAGCGACACGGCGAGTACATCCTTCCCGTTCCCGAATCTGGTTGGCCAGTTCCACCAGGATGATGGCGTTGTTCACGACGATTCCCACCAGCAGTACGGCACCCACAATCACCGTTGCCCCAATCGCCGTTTGCGTCAGGAACAGCCCCAAAATACCTCCCACCAGTGCTAGCGGAATGGTGAACATAATGACCAGCGGGTCGATTAGGGAGTTGTACTGCACCGCCATTACAACGAACACCAGAAAGGCCGCCAGCCCGCCCAGAATCGGTAAAGAAGATTGCAATTGCCGATTGCTCTGGGCAACTGTACTGGGCAGCAAACTTACTCCTTCCGGCAAGTCCAGTCCTCGCATGATCTCGTCAACCTGCTTCAGAGCTTCTCCTAAGCGGGCCCCTTCATTCAAATTGCCAGCCAGAATGTAAACCTGCCGCTGATTAATCCGTTGGATCTGACCCGGTGCCTCTCCTTCGCTAATCTGCGCTACATCTCCTAATCGGACTGGACGATTGTTTGCCACAAACAGCGGCAAATCTGCAAGCTGGGAGGGTTGGCGTATTGATTCCTCATCTAATTCAACGCGAACATCCACCAGGCGGTTACCCCGCTGAATTTGGGTCGGCACTGTTCCCTGAATGGCGGTTTCCAGAGTTTCCCCAATGTCTTGAGTGTTGAGGTTGAGTGCTGCCAGCCGTTCGCGATCGCCCCGAATTTGCACCTCTGGCTGACGCGGGTCGGCATCGGGACGAAAACTCGCCAGGGTTGCTCTCTCCTCCAGCGCCTGGAGTACCTGCCGTCCTGCCTGGTTTAGCGATTGCTCATCGGCTCCCTGCAAAATCACGTCAACCTCAGCCCCCCGCACTGGAGAGTTGTTCAGAATCAGTCCCCGTACCTGACCAGGATTAAGCCGGAGCCGCACATCCACTAGGTTCAGCTTGCGCAATTCTCGCGTAACTCTGGAAGTAAATTGCTCCACATCCGTTCCTGGTTTTAGCGTAATCGTGCTGGAACTCCGCAGCGGGTTTTCGCTGGTATTGCTGCCGAACAAAAAGCCCCCAGCCGTTGTGAATACATACTCCGTTTCTGGCTGTGCCCGCAGAATTTTGTCTACTTCATCCATCACCCTTCGGTTATCTGCCAACGGGGTTCCGGGCGGAAACTGGGCCACCAGGTTAGCCTGTCCGGTGTTGATGCGGGGCAAAATCTCCTGAGGAATCCGGCTGACCATCAACAGCCCACTGCTCGTGAAGACCACCAGCGTTGTGACAATCACCAACCAGCGATGCTCCAGCACCCAACTCAGCAGTCTGCCATAACTGCGGGTCGATGCCTCAAAACGTTGATTGAATTGGCGCAGCAGCCAGAAGCGGTTAATCCCCGTTGACCAGCGGATGGCGAGCAAACGGGAAGTCGCCATCGGCACCACCGTAATTGCAATCAGAATCGATGCAGCCACCGCAAAACTGATGGTCAGAATCAACTCATTAAACAACAGGGCAATAAAGCCGCCGATTAACAGGAAGGGCAGTACAGCTACCAGGTTGGTGCTGGTTGAGGCAATCAGGGCCGATTCAACCTCCTGGCTGCTTTGAATTGACTGCTGGATTAATTGCTGGGAGTTAAGTTGGGTCTTGCTGTCCTGGCCAGGAGTGACACCTGCCCCTTCAGCGATCGCCTCCAGCATGACGATGGAATTATCCACCACGATGCCTACCCCCAGAGCCAGACCTCCCAGGCTAAACACGTTCAGCGATAGCCCAAAAACCCCCATGAAAATTAGAGCGGTCAGGATCGCCAGGGGAATCGACAGTACGATAATCAGAGTTTGGCGAACCGAAGCAAGGAATAGCAGAACGGCGATCGCCGCCAGCCCGGCTCCAATCAGGCCCGAAGTCGCCACGTTAGAAATGGCATTTTGAATAAAAACTGACTCATCCAGAGTCGGGATGAGTTGCATATCCGCCGGAATCACCCCCTGCTGCCGAAGTTCCTCTAGCCGTCGCTTAATGCCATCGACGACGGCGATCGTGTTGGCGTCCTGCTGTTTCTGGATGCTCACTTTCACCGCAGGTTGCCCATTCAGCGATACAAAGATCCGCTGTTGCTGAGTTCCATCAATCACTTCAGCAAAATCTCGCAAATACACCCGCCCAGGCGGAGTGGTTTGAGTTGAATTAGCCGCTTCCGTCTCTCCGGTTTCCGCTCCCCGATTCTCTGAATCCCGTCCTCCCACTTCAAAGGACAAATTTCGCAGTTCATCCGCACTCTGAAACCGTCCGATCGCTCGTGTCAGAGGCTCCGAATCTCTGCCCAAAATGCGCCCACCGGAAATATCCTGATTGCTCTCCCGCAGTTCGGTCAGCACATCCTGCAGGCCAACCCCCACCGCCTGCAACCGATCCAGATCCACAATCACTCGCACTTCTTCTTCAACCCCACCAGCCACATCCACCGCTGCCACCCCTTGCACAACCCCCAGTTCCCGCGCCAATTCCTCATCGGCAAAGACTCGCAGTTCAACCGGGCTGAGGGAAGTGGAAGACAGGGCCAGTTCATAAACCGGCAACTGGGACGGGTCTGCCTTAAATAAACGCGGTTCCTGAATCGTATTCGGCAGTTTGCTCCGAGCCCGGTTGAGGGCCGCCGTTGCGTCATTCAACGCCTGGTCAATATTGCCACCCGGTCTAAAGAACAAGTCCAGGCTGACCTGACCCTCCCGTGTCTGGGAATAAACCTGCATTACGCCTTCAGTTGCCGAAAGGGCTTCTTCTAGCGGGCGGGTGATCTCATCCACAGCCACTTCCGGCGATACTCCAGGAGCATCTAACCGTACCCCAATCCGGGGATAGGTAATGGATGGCAGCAAGTCCACAGGCAGGTTCATGGTGGAAAAGACTCCCACCACAATTACGGCCAGGGTCAGCATCAGTGTTCCAATATGACGACGAATGGAAAGCTTGCTGATGCTAAAGCCAGTAGGTTTAATATCCTGAGTCATGGGAAAGAAAAGGGTGAATAGTAGGGGTTATTTGCCTGGCTGTTACCTGAACCTTGGAGATTTAAGCGTCGATGTTGATGGAGGTACAGTTTTAAGTTAAAACCTCCGAGGTTTAAGATGTTGCCAAACCTCGGAGGTTCAGGCATCAATGTTGATCAAGGTGCAGTTCTAGGCTAAAACCTCCGAGGTTTGCGTAAACTCTAGTTTTGGTTGCCCGACTGTTTCGAAAGAATGCTCAACCGGACTGCATCGCCATTTTTCAATGCCTTACTGCTACGGACGACGTACCGCTCCCCAGATTGCAACCCTGAGATCACTTCCACCTGCCCATCGCCTCGCTGGCCCAGGGTTACCCGCCGTGCCGATACGGTGGCTTCATTTCCTGTTCCCTCAACGACAAACAGGGTACCGATGCCACTGGGTTGGCGATCGCGTCCTGCCGGTGGCTGGCTGCTGGCTTGCGGCTGCCCTCCTCTCCGTTCTTTGCCCGTTTGCAGAGCGGTTTCAGGGACCACAACGCGAGGCCGGTTGGTGCGCTGAGCAAAGGTAACCCGTGCCAGTAAGCCGCTGCCAATGCGTCGATTGGGGTTGGGAATAGTCACTTCAACGGGGACCAGTCGAGCAACCGGGTCAGCCGCCGGAGAGATGCGAGTCACCTGTCCGGTAAAAGTTTGGTTGGGAAAGGAATCCAATCGCACTTGCACAGTCTGCCGCGGACGGATGCTGCCCAATTCCAACTCCGAAACCTGAAAGGCCACCTTCACCTGGCTAAAATCTCCTAGTTTCAGAACCTCCGTTCCTGGCTGCACCAGGTTTCCCGGTTCCATTGGCTTCTCCACCACCGCTCCTGTTACGGGTGACCTTAAAGTGGTGTAAGATTGCCGTTCCTGCTCTCTGGCAGCAACGGCCCGCTGTGCAGCAACCCGTTTTTGGGCAGCGGCGACGGCCTGTTGTCGAGTGCGTACCTGTTCCTGTGCTGATCGCAACGTTGCCTGAGCCGTATTCACCTGCGTGCGGGCCTGCTCTACTTGCTGTTCTGGAATCGCACCCTGACTGTAGAGGTATTGCAGACGGTTGAGATCCGATTGTGCCTGTTGCAGTTCAGAACGGGCACGACTGACCTGGGTCTGGGCATCGCTCACCCCAATTTGAGCCTGAGCCACCTCCGATTGTCGGGCCGCCACCTCAGCCTGAGCCTCAGCCACATTGGTGGTTAAAACAGTCCCATCCACACGCGCCAATACCTGTCCCTGGTCAACTGAATCTCCTACACCCACACTCAGATCCAGCAATTGTCCCTCAACCTGCGATCGCAACGAAACTAACCGAAATGGCTGAGTGGTTCCGGTATACTCCCGTTCCTGCCGCACCGTTCCCGTCCGCGCAACAGCCACATTTACCGCAGCAGGACCTTCTGCCGCCGCCCCCGGCTGCCCTGTCCGCGGTCTAGATTCAGCATCTGCCTTCGACGGCCCGCCGCAGCCAGTCACAGTCACCAAGGCTCCGGCCAGAACTAACCAGCTGATAACACGAACAGTTTTTCGATGCCACAGTACTCGATACCACAGTATTCGATGCCACAGTGCAAGCGGGAACATGAATATACTCTCCCTAACAGTAGGCTCTGCTTTACCTTTCTTAATCAGCGCACCTGACTGTCAGTTTTGCATATATTTCGCATACGTTCTATTTCCAGGGGATGATTATTATCTCAACTTTTAGACTTTCAAAGTTAGAGATTGGTTCATCCCGTTCATTGAACCTGGTGAGTTCAGAATAGGAGGATATGAAGCGGTAGTCCTCGTGGCTGGGACGGGGTGCAGGGGTGGAACCCTTGTCTGGGGGCCAGCCCCCACACCCCCCTTTAAACCCAACGTCCTAACGCATTTGCGAGAGCTATAGTTAGGGATGAAGATGAATCATAGCAATCGTAGCAGTAAGGAACATCCTCCCCAGACGACAACCCCCGACCGTTGCGCGGCAGAGTTGATGGAAACGATTCCCATCATCATGCAGTTTATGCGAGCGGAAATAAGGGGACAAAGTTCATCCTTCCTGTCCGTGCCGCAATTTCGGGTGCTGGCTTACTTAAATCGCTATCCCGGTGCACCCCTATCAGATGTGGCAGAACACCTGGGGGTGACTCGCGCTACGGCTTCGGCAATGACTGAGCGGTTAGTGCAGCGCAATTTCATCCATCGGGTTGAGCATCCCCAAATGCGCCGTCAAGTCATGCTGACGTTAACCGAATCTGGTTCTGCTTACTTAAAGGAGATTCGGCTAATGACTCAAGATAAGATCGCCTCCTTGTTGTATCCCCTGCCTGAAGAGGAACTGCTACAGGTCTCCACCGGGCTGGCTGTACTCGAAAAAATCTTTAGAACTGCTATTCCATAGCAGCAGGAAGGTGCTTACAGTTAGTTTCAACTGCATAAGCCACTGTTGAGTCCCTAGCCCCTAACCCCTGGCCTTAAAGAATGTGGCTAATTCAACTGAAAACTCCTGTAACTGACTCTAATACACA
>JAIMBL010000073.1 GCA_023511615.1 Leptolyngbyaceae cyanobacterium HOT.MB2.61 | reverse complement strand
GGGGAGGGGCCTGGCCCCCTCTCCCTCCCTCCCACCCTCATCGCTATGGCTCATCAGATAACAATCCAGAATCAAAAAACCAAATCGGGAGAGTTCGAGAATGCACGAAGACGATATTGAAATGGAAATAGAAAAGGTAACAGTGACAGACGATGCTGGGCGGACACTGACCTGTACTGTTGAGCATTCTCTGGAACTGGATGGGCAAGAATATGTGTTGTTGCTCCCGATCGACTCGCCTGTTGAAATTGTTGCCTGGCAAGAGGATGGAGACGAAGAAGAAGCCATCCCCGTTGAAGATGAGAGGGATATCGACCTCCTCTTTCCAATTGCTAAAGTCGTTCTCGAAGAACAGAATTTGGTCTTAAAGCGCACAGCTGTTACCCTCACCGTTGAAGGAGAACTGCCAGATTTTGTTGAAGGCGAAGACGAACTGACAGATTCTGATGAAGGTGACGAAGAAGAGGACGAACTTCAATTCCTGGCCAGTTTTTACTACGAGGAGCAAGAGTTTGGAGTGTATGCTCCCCTTGATCCATTTTTCATCCTGGCAAGAATGGATGAAAACGACCAGCCCAGACTGCTTTCTCCCGAAGAACTGGAAAAAATTGAGCCATTATTACCCCAGCTTGAAGAACAGTTGCTTGAACAATTTGAGTAGCCTTAGCAGGCAGTGACCACATTTGCCTGGGACAGGGGGGTGCATCGCATGTGTCCTCACTCCATTAGTCCAAAATCCAGAACCTATGATGAACACGACAAAGAAACCCCGAAAGTGGTTGATCGTGCCAGTACTGGTGTTGGTGTTGCTGGGTGTTGGAACCTGGCAAAGCTGGCAATGGTGGACCTGGGCTAATGCTGCCCCATCCCCCGCAGGAACCGGATCAAATACGCGAAATCTGAAGCTGAAAATTGCCGAAGGAACCTCAGGGCAGGAAATTGGGAGAGATCTGGAAGCCTTGGGGGTGATTCGCTCTGCAACAGCCTGGAATCTCTGGACGCGCTGGCTTATGTTCAAAGATCCCCAGGGTGGCTTTCAGGCAGGGGTTTATCAGCTATCCCCAACCGAACCGATGAAAGCGATCGCCGCCAGAATCTGGACGGGTGACGTAGTTCACGCCAGTGTCACTATTCCCGAAGGTTGGTCTGTCAGGAAAATGGCTGCCTACTTCGAGGAGCAGGGCCTGTTTTCTGCTCAGGAATTCATCACCGCTGCTCAGCAATTTCCAACCAATGACTATCCCTGGCTTCCAACCAATTCTGCCCCCAATCAGCTTCGGCTAGAGGGTTATCTTTATCCAGATACCTATCAAATTGTCGGTACCCCAACGCCCAACGACATCCTGAAACAGATGCTCAACCGCTTTGAGCAGGTTGCCCTCCCCCTTTATCAGCAAGCCAAAGGCAAAACTTCCCTGAGTTTTCCAGAATGGGTGACCCTGGCCAGTATTGTCGAAAAGGAGGCGGTAATTCCTGAAGAACGCTCCCGAATTGCCGGGGTCTTTGTCAATCGATTAAAGAAAGGCATGCCTCTGGGGGCAGACCCTACCGTAGAGTACGGACTGGGCATCCAACAAACTCCAGACAAAACCCTCACCCTGGATCAGGTTAGAACCCCATCCCCCTACAACACCTATTTGAATCCAGGGTTACCCCCAACCCCCATCGCCAGTCCGGGGCTTGCCAGCCTGAAGGCCGCCCTTTACCCAGAAAATACCGATTATCTATACTTCGTGGCGCGGTACGATGGGACTCATATCTTCAGCCGCACTTTGAAGGAACACCAGGCGGCACAGGAAGCCATTCACAACCAGCGTGAGGCCTCTCAGTCTGCCAAACCTTAACAGTTTCCCATCTCTAAAACCTCTCGCTATGTCCTGGGTCGAACTTTTACAACCAAACCTGATCCTGCATGGATCAGTCCTGCAACTGACGCCTCAAATTTTGCAACAGCACAATCTTAAAGGACTGGTTCTGGATGTCGATGAAACCCTGGTGCCAATTCGCGCGGCTGAAGCTTCTGCAGAGTTGCTGCCCTGGGTGGAGGAGATTCGCAAAGTCGCAACCCTCTGGCTGGTCAGTAACAACATCAGTGAAGCCCGGATTCGGCGCATCGCGAAGAGTTTGAGCTTACCCTACATTGCCGGGGCTGCCAAACCCTCCCGGCGAAAGGTGAGGAAAGCGGTTTCAGCCATGAATTTGCCTGTGGAGCAGATTGGGATGGTGGGCGATCGCCTGTTTACCGATGTGCTGGCTGGCAACCGCCTGGGGATGTTTACCATTCTGGTGGAGCCGATGGTGCACCTGAATGAAACGGTTCGGCGATCGCCGTTGCACAGCTTTGAAGTATGGGTTTCTCAAACCCTGGGAGCTTCCCTGCTGCCAGACAAGTGAATGTAAAGAAACTGATACAAAAGCTCACAAATCCCCAGGAAGGAAAACATAAAGAAATTATTATGAAATTCTTCAGCCCTACTTATTTCTGTCATTCTATATACAGTTCAAATGGGGTCAGCTAATAAAGACCCTAACCATAAATCCCCGTGAATACTTGTGCAAAGCGCTAGCCCTTACTCATATAGGAGCTGGCGCTTTGCCATTGGCAGTTATTGCGGAAATTCAATGGCTCAAACCCTCGTTGTCAAAATTGGCACCTCCAGTCTCACACAACCAGAAACAGGTTTGTTGGCGTTGTCTACAATCGCCAGCCTGGTAGAAACCCTCAGTGGACTGCGACAGCAGGGGCATCGAGTTGTTTTAGTGTCATCGGGGGCGGTGGGGGTTGGCTGTGTCCGGCTTGGTTTGAGCGATCGCCCCCGCACCATTGCCCTCAAGCAGGCTGTTGCCGCCGTTGGACAGGGACGATTAATTCGGGTTTACGATGATTTGTTCACTTCCCTTCAGCAGCCGATCGCCCAGGTTCTTCTTACCCGCAACGACCTGGTTCAGCGCAACAGCTATATCAATATTGAACGCACCTTCCGGGAATTGCTGGAGCTGGGTGTTATTCCCATCGTGAATGAAAACGATACCGTTGCTGTTGATGAGCTTAAATTTGGCGACAATGACACCCTCTCTGCCCTGGTTGCCAGCCTGGTGCGAGCGGACTGGTTGTTTTTGCTAACCGATGTTGATCGCCTCTACTCCGCCGATCCGCGTAGCCATCCCGATGCCCAGCCCATCATCTGGGTGGATCACATCAACCAGCTCAAGGAACTTCAGGTCAAGATGGGCGATCGCGGCTCCCGATGGGGTACGGGGGGCATGCTAACCAAAATTGCGGCGGCCCAGATTGCAACCGGAGCTGGGGTGCGAACCGTCATTACCCAGGGCCGCTACCCCAAAAATATCGAAAAAATCCTCAAAGGTGAATCGATTGGCACCCAGTTTGAACCCCAGCTTAGACCCGTTAACGCCCGCAAACGCTGGATCGCCCACGGTCCCGTTCCTGTCGGCAAACTGTATCTGGATGAGGGAGCTGTACGAGCCATCCGGGATGCTGGCAAATCACTCCTGGCTGCCGGAATTGTTCAGGTTGAAGGTACGTTTGAGAGTCGGGACGCCGTTCTGTTGTGCGATCGCACCGGGCAGGAAATTGCCCGTGGACTTGTTAACTACAGCAGTCAGGAGCTTCAAAAAATTAAAGGGTCCCAATCAGAAGCGATCGCAACGATCCTCGGCTACCCCGGTGCAGAAACCGTTGTTCACCGGGACAATCTGGCACTGAGTTGATGTAGCAGTAATGTCATATAGCTCTACGCCAGTGGGTTAGGACATTGGAATTGAAAGAGGGAGTGGGGCTTTGCCCCCAGCCAGGGGTTGCACCCCTGCACCTCGTCCTAACCACAATGACTACCGCTATACCAATCCTCCATGCTGAAGTTTCAGCACCTCAAAGAATAAAAAATCCTGCTCCCTTTTCTTGCAGAAGAAGGGTTGGGGATGAGGGCATTTTCAGAGCAATTAAAAAGAGCGGGCCAACTCAGCCCGCTCTCCTTGTGAATTCAGTGTGAATTCAGTTGTCGAAATTTTTGGATTACAGGGGACCTGTTCGCACTTTAAGCCTGTGCTGGCCTGCCATCGAATCATTCATTGCCTCCTAGATGGAAAGCGTTTTATATCTGGACACTTTCTTAAGCAGTCTTTCTTAAGCAGTCTTCTCCAGCCAGTCATAAATTTGATCAAGCTGTTCCAGTGTAATCAAACCGTATTGCCAGAGGATCATTGGCAAAGGTCCAGGGTCTTGCTCATTATGGCGCAGGGCGATCGCAATTGAGGACGCCGAAAGCGCCAAATCTTCTCGTAAGAACCGAATGAACCGACTGTACCTTGTAGGTGCCATAAATTGTTCACCTCCTTAATTAGGACACCATTTTGAAACCATCAGATTGCTTCCTTACAGGTAGCGGTGACAGTCTTTGCTCTGTCCGCTTGCGATGGGTCAAATCAATAACAGTCCCAAGACTGCTGATTCCGCATAAGAGCTATTGCCAATTAAGCAAGCTCAATAAACCACCGCATCTGCAAATCTACAGATCGGAAAGACTGAACTATAGATTGCTTCAGCTTTTCTACCTAAGCCTTTGGGAAGTGTTGGGCTTCCAGCCCAATTAGATAGACCTTTTTTGGGTCGTTATTACAGTTCGTCAGACTTGCCGCCGACAGAAAACCGACTCAATTTCCTACCCATTAGATCTTCACAACAATCAGACCTGAACCGAATTTCGCCTTTAAAGCGAATTTCGCGAAAGTTCTGATAATGCTCTTCGCCTCACACCGTTATTGACTCGCTTCTTGCCTTCTGGAGCTGCAAAGCAAGGCAGTTCTGGTTGCCTAACAGGAAGAACTTAGAGGATCAGGATAAGAGAGTTTCAAGACCCTAAACTCTACCTCCCGAAAGATTACCGCATCTGGGCACGAAAAGTTTAAAGAGCAATGCGAAATTATGTAAATTTCAGAACAATTGTTACAACTTGCTACAGATACTTCACCGTAAGGCGATCGCCCACTTTTAATCCTAATTCGTCGGCTCGGCCACCTCTGAGTTCAATCACCTGATCGATGGGAACAGCCGGGCCGTAAGTTGGACAAGGTTCTGCTGTGCAGGGAGGCACTTCTTTGGAGATGGCTTCCACTTTCCCATCCCGTAGGAACACCATATCCAGGTTAATCAGGCAATTCTTCATCCAAAAGCCTACTAACCGGGGTGAGTCAAAGGGAAACAACATGCCCCGATTATCTGCCAGTTCCTTCCGGTACATCAGCCCCATCGCCTTCTGTTCGACTGTTTTAGCCACCTCCAGTTGAATTATCTGATCACCCACTTTTACCTCGGCTTCAATTGGCAATTCCTGTCCCAAATTTGCCCCAACAGATTGCTCTCTGGATGTCGGAGCCGGGGAAGGTTGGGCTGATTCTGCAGGAGATACCGCAGGAACAGGAGGCGTGCAGCCAATCAGAAGAATTTGCAAAACGAGCAGGCTCACCAGGTATTTCAGATACCCCCCCTGGAGGGCCATTCTATAAAACACAGGCTGCTTCATATTTCAGTTCAATCGATGCTTAAAACGGAACGGCGGACATGGGATACCCATAGAAATACCCATAGAACTTAGGCTATCTAGGATTAACCGCAGGTTTAGCCAATTTATAGCTAGTCTCAAATGCATAAGCCACTCTTCAGCCTCTAGCTCCTGACCCCTGGCCCCTTAAAGAATGTGGCTAATTCAACTGAAAACCCCTGTAAGCTTGCCCGTTTTCGTTAGCTGGCCATTCACCGAAACACTCTCGATATGTCTGGGCTTTCAATGCCTTTAGCAAGGGACATGGCAATTTACTAGACCTCACGGAGAACGTAACCAACGCCACGGACCGTTTGAATCAGGCGTTTTTCGCCTTCGTCTTCGATTTTGAGGCGCAGGTAGCGGATATAGACTTCGATTACATTAGACTCGCCTACAAAGTCGTAACCCCAGACGTTTTCTAGAATTTGTTCGCGGGTTAATACTTCTCGGGGATGTTCCATCAAATATTTCAGCAGATCAAACTCTTTCATTGTCAGATCGATCGCCCGCCCATTCCGAATAGCCCGACGAGTCGATAAATCGAGAACCAGATCACCAAACCGTAATTTTTCAGTGTTAGGGCTGTCTGGTTGTAAATACAGACGCACTAACCTGAGAAAATCATCACTCCGATAAGGCTTAAGGAAGTAATCATCAGCTCCTGCTTCCAGGCAGGCGACCCGGTCATCCAGAGTGTCACGGGCCATCAACATCAACACCGGAGCATGGTTGCCGAGCGATCGCAGCCGATTGCAGAACCACAAACCCGATTCCCCAGACAGCATTCGATCAACCACGATCAGGGAGGGTTGCATTTCTGAAGCCTGACGTAATCCGCTAACCGCATCTTGAGCAACGACAGCGTCATAGCCCGATTCTCGCAAATCGAGACTGACGTGACTAGCAAGAGCTTCGTCAGTTTCTACCAATAAAACGCAGGGACTGGGTTCGGAAACGGCATGGTTCATAGGGCAAGGAGGGAAAATTCCTGTGTATCCCATTGTAGATGGATGGGCCAAAAATCAATAGGTATTAATTCCTTTTTCCTCTCCTGTTTTAGCACGTCTGGGGTGGGAATAGGGAGTAGGGGGTAAGGGATAGGGGCTGGGGAGTCAGGGACCAGAGGTTAAAAGAGGGAACAGGTGTGCCTGTCGCCTTCCTCAAAACGCATCCACCCATCCATCTATCCACCTAAGGCAGCTCTACGGAGGTTGGTTTGGCAATGTGAGGGAGTCCCCAGCCCAGTTTCTCGCGCAGAAGGCGGAAAAACTCTGGGGGGCCCAGGCGAATAAAGCGGGCGGTGTAGGGCGATCGCTGCATTCTCACTTGGTCGTCGGTCATAATGTAACAGCCTGCGTTGCCGTCAACCACCATCACCAGGGGATTGGAATTGGCAGGAAAAATCGTAACGGGTTCAGTGTCCGCAAATACCAGGGCACGAGATGCCAGGGAATGGGGACAAATTGGGACTAACTGCAATACGGGAACATTGGGTGTTACCACTGGCCCGCCTGCGGAGAGGGAGTAGGCCGTAGACCCCGTTGGTGTTGAAATAATGATGCCATCAGCAGCAATGTCAACCGGAGCATGCTTTCCAATCTCGACCTCAAAGTGACACATGCTGGTCAGGGGCTCTCGGTGAATGACCATTTCATTCAGGCAAAGGGCTTCCCAGAGGAGGGTTTGTTCACGAATCACCTGTACTGTTAGCATCGCTCGTTCTTCAATTTCGTAGCGATTTTCGATGACATTGTCGAGTGCCTGGGGCAATTGATTCAGGTAGGTTTCTGTGAGAAACCCCATGTGTCCGGTGTTGATAGTCAGCAGGGGAATACCATAGGGGGCAACCTGGCGACAGGCAGACAGAACGGTACCATCTCCACCCAGAACGATGGCAAATGACATGTCTGAGTCGAAGCCGGGGGGGTTGAGATGGTCGATGGGGGTATGGCAAACAGGGCGATTGGGACTGGAATAACCAAGAATGCCACCAACTCCCGTAGCCATGTAAACTGCCCAACCACGGGAAACTAGCTTGTCCCTTAGCTCTTCAGCCGTCCGACAAGCAATGGGTTTGACATCGTTGTAGATAATGCCAGCTTTAGGCACGACGGCAACAGGGCAAGGGCAGAGATGAACAGTAATAGGGACTATATCATTTCATGTAGTTCTGCTGGGCGATCGCATCCCTTGAGATGCTCAAGATTGACTTACAAAGTAGTCATCTAGCGCCCAACCAGCAAAACAACTAAAACCTTGGGTATTTCCGCTTCTCTTTCTTTTTAGACTTTTCGTAATCCAGTTCCTTCAGTTTCTTCAAAATGCGGCTGAAATAGTCCTGCATGTAAGTTTCCAGAGTTGTTGTTTCATTAGGATTCAAACCAAAGGTTTTATAAACCTCTTCCATCGGAGCCGTTAGCGCCTTACCTGTGCCAATGACTTCAGCAAAAGCCAGCCGATCTGATACATTCCAGGTCCACTGAAAAAATCGGGTCACGTTACGAGCTCCTCTCAGTAGCCCGATCGGCATCCGAGACACCCTGGCCTCTTTGCCTGATAAGCGTTCACACAGGCGGATGACTTCATAGGCTCCCCAGGCGCGAGGCCCCACCACCGGGAAGGACCGGTTGACAGTTTCAGGCACCTTCAGGGCACGGATGGCAAATTTGGCAATGTCCTGAGTATCCATGTAGGCGATCGGTGAAGTGTCTCCCATCACCCAAACTGCCTGCCCTTCCAGGATGGGGATGGCATATTGACCAATTAACCCCTGCATGAATCCGCATGGACGCAGAATCGTGTAGTTGAGTCCTGACTCAGCCAGGTATTCTTCAGTACAGCGCTTAATCTCCATCAAAGGAACATTCGGATGTTTCTCGGCATCTAAAATCGAGAAAAAGATGAAACGCTCTACATTTGCGGCTTTAGCAGCCTGAATTAAATTGATCTTTCCTTCCCAATCCACCTGCTTAATGCTGAGAGAATCAGTAGGTCGGGTAGTGGCCGCATCAATAATCGCTGTGACGCCCTCTAAAGCGGGTTTCAGTGTGTCAGGCTCACAGAGGTCACCAGGCACCAACTCTGCTCCCCACTCTTTCAAAAACGAAGCTTTCTTAAAGCCACGCACCAGGCACCGAACCTGATATCCTTCATCGAGAGCGCGGCGGGTCAACTGTCTTCCTAAAGTGCCAGTAGCACCAACGATTAATAGGGTCATTAGAGAATGGTGGCAAATTCTTAACTTTTCGTAAGATTTTATCAGAAATTGGGGGTAAATCTGGGAAGGTTTTCCGAGAAATTAGGAATTCTGTTTAGAAACGTTACAGCCAGTGGATTTAGAGCTTCCAGATATACGCTAGATGTACGCTAGGCTGAGAATAGACTAGAAGCCGGTAATTCCAGAAATCTTTATGGCTAATTCCTTTATGGCTAATTCTAAGTTTATGGCTAATTCTAAGTTGGTTTCTGCCATCCCTTCCCAGGTAGCCTCTGCTTCAGTTGCAGACGAGTTAAGCTGCACAACTCAACACCCAATTGACCTTCATCATGTACGCCAGTTGCACCGGGAAATTTTGAATGTTGAGAAGTCCCAGCGAATGGCAGAATTTTTCAGTTTATTGGGAGATGCTAATCGTCTGCGGATTCTATCAGCGCTGGCAGTGCAGGAATTGTGCGTCTGTGATCTGGCTGCAGCGGTAAAGATGAGTGAATCAGCGGTTTCCCATCAGCTTCGCGCGTTGAGAGCCATGCGGCTAGTGGGCTACCGTAAACAGGGGCGAAATGTCTTCTACTATCTCAAAGATAGCCATGTGTTAAACCTCTATCGAGAAGTGGCGGAACATCTCGATGAGGTGGATGATTAAGGTTTTTACTCTTCGCCGCCCTGAATCTTAAGCATCAGGAAGCCCAAGCCCAGACCTACCATGACGAGGACGGCAGCGAGGATGGCAGCGTTAAAGATCTCACTGGACATGTTGTTGTGTTCTCCCTTGCGATCGCATGTGCGCTGAAGTTCTAGGTAACGGCATTTCCTGGAGAGGCTGCTCTCACAGGTAATGCCTGCGTTAGGTATTTTAAACCAGATTGTTCACACTTCTCGAAATCCACCATGCCTGGAACAACAACAGATTTTCACCCTCGATTGGTGGTAACGCTGGGTGACCCGGCGGGAGTTGGTCCAGAAGTCATCCTTAAAGCCCTGGCTGACTCTGAGATAACACAGGGGTGTGAAGTGACTGTTGTGGGGAGTGCTGCCCTGCTGGAGCAAACCTATGACCAGTTGCGATCGCTCAATCCTAGGCTTCCTCTCGCTGACCCAGCCCGGTTGAGGTTTCTAGAGGTTTCAGAACCTTCCCTGGAACGACAAATTACTCCTGGCCAGGAGAGTGCGGCGAGTGGAGCTCTCAGCTTTCGCTATCTGGAAGTGGCGATCGCCCACACCCTGGCAGGAGAGTTTCAAGGTATTGTCACAGGTCCAATTGCCAAATCAGCCTGGAAATCCGCGGGACACCTTTATCCTGGCCAGACAGAACTGCTGGCACAAAGGGCAGGGGTGGATCGGTTTGGCATGTTGTTTGTGGCGCGATCGCCCCACACAGGTTGGACCTTACGCACCCTCCTGGCGACGACCCACATTCCCCTGCACCAGGTACCCACTGCGCTGACCCCTGAACTGTTGACCCACAAGCTTGAGTTGCTTTTGGAGTGCCTAGGGAAGGACTTTGGGATTGATACCCCCAAAGTGGCGATCGCCGGACTCAACCCCCATAGTGGCGAACAGGGACAACTCGGTCGGGAAGAGATTGATTGGCTCATCCCGTGGCTAGAGCAAACCCGCCTCAAATGGCCCCACGTTCAACTGGAAGGTCCTGTCCCTCCAGATACGTTATGGGTCAGGCCAGGCCAGGCATGGTTTGGCGTTGGAACAGAGAGGGACGAAATAGAGCAAGCAGGTCAGGTTAGAGACAGAGTAGATGCCACAAACACCTCCTTCCCATTTCCCTCCCCTGCCGATGCCTATCTTGCCCTTTACCACGACCAGGGATTGATTCCAGTCAAACTAATGGCCTTTGACCGGGCTGTTAACACCACCATCGGTCTGCCCTTTGTCCGCACCTCTCCCGACCACGGCACTGCCTTTGATATTGCTGGAAAGGGGCTTGCAAATGCCAACAGCATAAGGGCAGCCATCAAACTTGGAAGTGAACTCAGCCATAGGGCAATTGGGGGAGTTTTGAGTTGTTCCAATACTAGATCCCCAGCCCCCAGCCCCTAGCTCCCTGAACTCCTGACTTCTATTCTCCATGTCAGAGATTTCAGGTCAGAGCTTAATGACTTTTTCAAAAGTTCTTAATAAAATCAGAGTGGGATTAACGCGAAAATGAAATTTGTTCAGTATATCCGACTACAAATTTGTTTCGAGTAAATTCTCATTCAGTGTTTTTAAGTGTTCGTATTTAGAGAATGGCAGCAATGCCGATTATTAAATCGTTTCCCGTTTGTGATTGAGATCCGCTAGCAAGCTCAGTAGGGTGATTATGCTTCAGTCTGCACAGTACTCATTAAATATGATTCAGGACGAAGCTCGCGAACTCGTCCGTAAAGGAGTCGTTAGCCGTCAGCAACCCATCTATATTCTCTGCCAGTTCATTCCTCCTCGTGAGTGGGCCTGTATCGAATGTGAACTAGAACGGTACAATTTCCTCTTAAGAGATCGAATTGGGGACTTAATGGGTCGCGAAGAGTGGGAAAACGACTAAAATGGCACAAAACGTGAGGCAGGTAGAAGGGTAAGGGCGATCGCTCCTGCTGCACGCTGTTGCATGGTAAAGCCTATCTGCCAGGAATTCGACCGGTTCGGACGGCTCCTGAGCATGATGTTCAACTACAGGCAAGGCCCTTTAATTGGAGGAGGTATCCGAGTTCCGTAGCTTCTCCAGTTCAGCCCGCATTGCTGCAATTTGTTCTGTCAGCTCTTGCAGTTCAACTTGAATGTCAGGCGGGGCAGTCGGCCTAGTTCTACTGGATGAGAAACCGGAATTGGCAGAAGGTTCTGAAGTAGTCGAATTGGCCCGGTTGTTAAGGAGCGTGTCAACGAAGCGCCTGGCTTCTTGCTCAGTAACCGCACCTTTACTTGCCCATTCTTCTGAAAGTTGGTTCCATTCCAGCCGAAGTTTGGCCAGGTTTTCTTCTCGTTTCTGAGGATCCTGAAGCGATTCGACTAGGGAAGTAGTTGCGCCGAGAGTGATATGAAAACCTCTTTGAAGTAGTTCAGCAAAATTATCAGCGTTCATGGATATTCAGAGGTCATAGCGTTAACAGTTGGGCAATCAAAATTCACTTATCACGATCTAAAACTGGCTGTGAATGAGTTGATTTTACTGCACGGACTGGCTCTAGCTGACTTGTTCTAAATACTGGTTGACATCTTCTACGAGACGACTCAGTTCAGCTTCGGTAGTCAGGCGAATGCGCTCATCTCGCAGGGTAATCAGCACTTTGGCCGCAAAGGGAGATGGCCAGATATTGGGGTTGCAAAAGATTTCTAGAAACACCTCGCCCGTATGCTGATACTCCATCGGCTTTTGGGCAGCAGCCCGACTACCAGGAGTCGTCTTGGCGGCTGTAGTTTTCAGGCTTTCCATCAACTGAGCAAGGGATGCCTGAAGTTCTCGTGCCGCTTGTGGAGTAAAGCTAAACGTTGCAGAACCTTCAACTAGATTAATTCTTAGTGGAGGGAAGGACATGATTAAACCTGGCTGTTGAGAGTCAGTGATTGATAGAACCCAAAAAGTCCTCACCTTGGTAGACCTAACAAGGTAATGATAAGTGGCGCTAGCCACCATCATTAACAACTCAAAAATCATTACGATTTGGGCACTACCCTCACCTTCATGGTACTGGTGTGGGGAACCGAAACGATAAATTGATTAATAATACCGATGGGAAATAATCTGGGCGGGAAATGTTGTGGCTATTGATCACCGTGCCGAAGTTCGTAAGGTTCTGCTAATTACGCTGTTACTCAATCTGTTGGTAATGGCGTTGAAGGCAGTGGTGGGCTGGTTGACAGGTTCTCTCAGCTTGCTGGCAGATGCACTACACAGCATCACAGATAGCGCCAATAACGTCCTGGGCTTAGTTGCCAGTCGATTCTCCTCACCAGAGCCCGATCGCGATCATCCCTATGGACACCAAAAATTCGAGGCTGTCGGTGCCCTTGGGATTGCCGCTTTTTTAGGGATTGCCTGTTTTGAGATTTTGCAGGGAGCGGTTGAACGCATTCTGTCATCGGACCACTCACCTGTGAAAATTAATGCTCCAGAGCTGTGGTTGTTGCTTATTGTGCTGGGGGTGAATATTTTTGTCGCTTTTTATGAGCGTCGTGTGGGAAATCGTATTGGTAGCCCAATTTTGATTGCGGATGCCAGACACACGATGAGTGACATCTGGGTGACAATTAGCGTTTTGGGTGGGCTTATTGGTATCTGGATCTGGGGGTTCCAGTGGTTGGATGTGGTGCTGGCGTTTCCCGTGGCATTGCTGGTGTTTTTAAGTGGATGGGCTGTGATTCGGGAGAATTTGCCCTGGTTGGTAGATGAGATGGCGATCGCTCCAGAGGCCATTCATGCGATAGCAATGCAGGTACCAGGGGTGATCAACTGTCATGCGATCGCATCTCGTGGCGTGGTTGGACGCCAGATTTTTATCGAAATGCACCTGATCGTCGATGCACCGGATATCGAAACAGCCCACCAAATTACTGAGGAAATAGAAACCCGCCTGGAGGAGCGTTTTGGTCCCGCGCGCATCCTGATTCATGTAGAGCCGCCTGACTACAAGTCCAACCATATCAGCTACGAATCGTAGGAGTCAGGAATCAGAGACTAGGGGCTGGGGGCTGGTGTTGGGACAACTCAAAACTCAAAACTCTCCCAGTTCAGCCTATTGCCTGCCGCCTGTCACCTTCCCCAAAACTATCCACCCCTGGAAACTGCTGTATCGACTGGGTCAACGGTAAAATCAGCACGACCCAACATTATTGCAAAACGCCGAAGCCAGGAGTGCCGACAATGGCATTTGTGACCGACCCACCGATCGCCACTAAAATTCTCAAAATGGGACAACGGGTGCGCTGGCGTGACCCCTTAATCTTGCGCCGGGAAATTGACCAGACTCGGCTGGTGCTGGATGACGGGCAGACAGATAATCCTGAATTTTCCTTTCTGGTAATTGGCGATAGTGGTTCTGGACCGCATCGTGGCCACAATCCCCAACGTCAGATTGCCGAGAAACTATTACTCCATCGAGATGAGTGCCGTTTTGTTATCCATACGGGAGATGTGGTTTACCTGGTTGGGTCAAGTGAGTACTATCCCAAGAACTTTATTGAACCCTACCGAGAGTTTTTGGTGGGCGGCGAACACCCCAAACAAATCGCCTTCAATCGGATGGTTTTCAATTTCCCCTTCTTTCCAGTTCCTGGCAACCACGATTACTATGACCTGCCCTTTCTCTATGGATTGCTGGCCCAGGCCACCCTTCCCCTGCGACGGTTGCTTCAGTCGCAACTGGATATAGATGTGGGTTGGCATGGCTCGGGACAGGGTAATGCCTATGCCTGTGCGTTTCTAGACTGCCTTCGAGCCATCAATCTTCCCTCTGAGCTAGAGCGGCATCTGGATCAGCACTACACGGTAAAAACTGACACTGGCTATTGCCTTTGCTATCAGCCCAATCGCTTTACCCGCCTGCCCAACCGCTACTATACCTTTCGTGTGGGTGGCATTGACTTCTTTGCCCTGGATTCCAATACCTTCAACGAGCCCGCTCCTTTACCTAAAAGTGTTGACGGGATTGATTTTCGACGTTCATTGGAAAATCAGCGGGGGGAACTGGAAAAACAAATTCAGGAAATTTATGAGACGTCCATGCGCCTTAATTCTGATAACCCCGAAGATGGGGAACAGTTGGATGATTTGCAGGCCAAGTTAGAGCAACTGGAGGAGGGGAAACGGGATATTGACAAGCAGTTGACGGCAGAGAGGGGGGCGATCGACGTAGAACAGCTAGAGTGGCTTCAACAACGTCTGGTTGAATCCTGGCAGACACCATCCATACGGGGGCGGGTTCTTTTTTTTCACCATCCACCCTACGTCACAGAAGCAACTAAGTGGTATCAAGGGCAGACGCTGGCAATTCGTCGTCACCTGCAACAGGTGCTGGATGCTGTAGCAGAAGAGGTTGGTGAACTGACCCAGGGACGCCCCATTGTTGATCTGGTGTTAAACGGCCATGCCCATTGTCTGGAATATCTCCGTACCCTCAATACAGGCCATGCTGATGCCAATATTCACTGGCTGGTGTGTGGTGGAAGTGGGTTCAGCCTGCGACGGCAACGGCAGGAAGGGCCCGAACTGACGGAGTCATTCGAACACTTTGGTAAGAAAGATGTTCGCACAGTGGCGAAATCCTTGATGTTTATTGGTCGTTCCGGTCAGGGTTCCAAAAAACGTCGTCCTTACTCAGCTTTGCGAATTGACGTCAAGGATGGGTGTCCACCTAAATTTTTAGTGCGTCCGCTCGTGGCAGAACGGTTCCAGCATCAGTGGGTTGAACGAGAGGTGGAGCCATTTTGGATATATAGCGGTAGTCATTTCAGTTGTTAACACGTGACTAGACCGGCTCTCCTGAGAGTTTGGTGATAAGCGACGCTTATCACCAAAACAAAATCCACATTCCAGGGATTTTGTTTGAGATGAAAGAGTAGCGTAAGCGACTCTTTCACCGGCAAGCCGGGAGAACCACTAGACCAGTGCCGCTAGAAGCGCCTGAAGTTTGAGTTGAACTTCTGCCAGTTCCCGCTCTGGGTCCGATCCGGCAACAATTCCGGCTCCGGCATAGAGGCGAGCATGACAGCCATCAATGAGTGCCGAGCGAATGCCAACAGCAAACTCCCCATTGCCCTGGTGATCAACCCAGCCAATTGGGGCGGCGTAGAGCGATCGCTCAAACGTTTCGTAGCGGCAAATATGCTCGCAGGCAACCTTTCTGGGTACCCCTGCCACGGCTGGAGTGGGGTGCAGCTCGGCCACGGCATCTAATAAGTGAATACCAGCCGGAACCCTTGCCTGAATCGGCGTCTGAAGGTGCTGAATATTGGACAGTTGCAGCAGTCGGAGCGGTGAGGGTTGGGGTGTCAGCCCCAGTTGGCAAAGTTGTCGGGTGATGAACTCAAGCACCACCTGATGCTCATGCATTTCCTTAGTGCTGTTCAGCAAGCCATTTGCAAGGTGGGCATCTTCGCAGGTCGTTTTGCCCCGTGGGGCAGAACCTGCCAGAGCATCAGCCACAAGCTGCCGGTTTCGCAGGCTAATTAATCGCTCTGGACTGGCTCCAATAAAATGCTGCCCCTTGCCGTTGCTGATGGCAAAAATGTAGCAGTCTGGGTGGAGCTTACGCAGATTATGGAGTGAATGAACCGCATGGAACGGCAGCGGCGAAATGATATCAACTGCGTGGGCAAGGACGACTTTATTCAAGACATTGGTTTCAATGGATCTGAGCGCTGATAAGACGGCCTGCTTAAAGTGTTGGGTATCAGCTACGTCCCGTTTCTTCAGCAGTTCTCGATGATTCAGATGGGGGCTGATCAACTCGTAGTTAGTTGAGCGAATGATTTGTAGCGTTTGCCACAAATCATCAATGGTTGACTCCAATGGAGTTTCTGCATGAATTGCTAAATTGGCTACTACTGTACAGCGATTTTCTTGATAGGAAATCTGCCACTTTGGCAAAAATATAGTTGCTGCGGGGAAGAGGAAGTGGGAATCATAGCTGCTATCGAAGAATGTAAATCCGCAGAAGAAGTGAGGGCCGGATAAAGGAAGGCGCAGATCCCCAGCAACAATTGTGTCTGAAAGAACGGTTTGAATGAACTTTTTAGCTGCCTCAAATCGGCTGGAACCACCGATTTGGAGGTGAATAGCAGAACCGATCGCAGCAATTCCACTAATGCTTTTGGAGAGAGAGTTTTTGTCAACTTCAGGGTCAATTTTCTTATTAAGCTCTCGTCTTTCAATGTAGAAGTTGAACTCATCAGGTTCAGCAATATGGTCAAAAATGACCAGTGGATCAACCGGCTCAATCTCCAGGGAGATACTAATAATTTGAGGGTGGTTCTTTTCCGATGAATCTTGCTGACAGGCTGAGAGAAATTGGTGCAGATCCCTACGACTTTGAAACAGATTATTGCAGTATGGTGTAACTGTCATGTAACAGAAGCAATGGAACTGTATACACCAGTATAGTTCTGCGATCGACCATCACTGGCGCTTTACAGCCAGTCAATCTTGCCAGGGTCGTTGTGTTGCAAAGTTTAAAGTCTTGGCTGGTTACCAAAATGTCGGAACCACTGAAATCATAGAATAATGAGGCTGTCTGAAAAGACCTCTGCCTTTTGCACAGGGCAATCCAACGATGACAAAATGCCCCAATGACCCTTAAAGCGATTGAGAACCCCCTTCCGCCCTCAAACCGCAGGCTGTGGTTTGCTGCCATTAAACCACCCATGTACAGCGTTGCAATTATGCCCATCTCCATCGGGAGTGCGATCGCCTGTGCCGAAACCCAGACCTTCGATCTGAGAATCTTGCTGACATTCCTGGCAGCGGCAGTCCTGATCCTGGCGTGGGAAAATCTGAGTAACGATGTGTTTGATGCCGAAACGGGAGTGGATGTTAACAAGGCCAACTCCGTGGTCAACCTGACGGGCAAGAAATCCTTGATCTTCTGGTTGAGCAATCTCTGTCTGGCGTTGGGACTGCTGGGAATTGGAGCGATCGCCCTCTGGCAGCAAGACTTGACTGTGATCTGGCTGATTTTGGCCTGTTGTGCGATCGGCTACATCTATCAGGGCCCCCCCTTCCGCCTCAGTTACCAGGGCGCTGGAGAAATCCTTTGCTTCTTTGCCTTTGGTCCCCTGGCCTTTGCTGCGGCCTACTACAGCCAGACCAAATCATGGTCTGCAACTAACTTTGCTGCCTCAGTTGTGGTTGGTATTGCCACCAGTCTGATCCTGTTCTGCTCCCACTTCAATCAGGTAAACGATGATGCGGCTGTCGGCAAGAAATCACCAGTCGTGCGTTTGGGTAGTAAACGTTCTGCTCAACTGCTCCCCTGGATCTGCGGTAGCATCTACGGTTTGACGACTCTATTTGTGATCCTCAAACTTTTCCCCGTCTGGACTTTGCTCATGTTTGGCAGTCTTCCCTATGCCATCAAGCTCTGCCGCTTCATCGGTGCCCACTACAGCCAGCCAGAAAAGCTGACCAATTGCCGTTTTATTGCCGTTGCCCTCCATTTCTGGAGTGGGTTGCTGCTGGGCCTGGGATTTGTGCTTGCCAGTTGAGTCAGTCAGGTTGATGGGACACATCCAGTTTGAGTACAAACTCTACCGTCGTCCCTTTCGCACCCCGTTAAAAACGGCCCACGGTGAATGGTCGGTGCGAGAGGGTATTATTCTCCGTTTGATGGATGCTCACGGAGCGGAGGGTTTTGGTGAAATCGCCCCCATCCCCTGGTTTGGCTCAGAAACCCTGGAGCAGGCTCTAGATTTTTGTTGCCAGTTGCCTTTGAAAGTTAATATTGAGGCGATCGCACACCTTCCAGCCTCTCTTCCCGCTTGCCAGTTTGGGTTTGAATCGGCGCTCGCCAGGCTGAAGGAAGCTCAGTTTGCAGTTTCCTCAGAACGATGGAAATTTCCCCCTTCTCCTGGGGTTTGCAGTGCTCTGCTACCTCCAGGGGAAGCTGCCGTTCGAGCCTGGATTCCTTTATGGAATCAGGGTTACCGCACATTTAAGTACAAGCTGGGCATTTATCCGATTCAGGATGAGATGGAAAAAATCATTTCCCTCCTGCTCCAGGCGTTGCCCGCCGGTACCAGACTCCGCTTAGACGCCAACGGTGGACTGAGTTTTGCTGAGGCAGAAGCCTGGTTACAGTTCAGTTCTGAACAAACACTGGATTCCATACAGTCCCCCTGTGGTCAGATCGAATTTCTGGAACAACCTCTGCCTCCAGCTCAATTTGATGATTTGTTGAAGCTGGCAGATTGCTATACCACTCCCATCGCCCTGGATGAGTCCATCGCCACCCTCGAACAACTGCAAACCTGTTATCAGCAGGGTTGGCGAGAAATTTTTGTGATTAAGCCTGCGATCGCCGGTTCCCCAGCCCGTCTGCATCAGTTTTGCCAGAGGACGGGAATCGATGTGGTGGTGTCCTCTGTCCTGGAAACGGCAATTGGACAACAGGCCGTGCTTGATCTGATGGTCGATGGGATAGGGAGTGGTCGAGCGATCGGTTTTGGCGTTCACCACTGGTTTCCAGTCAACGATCCTCTCTCCTCTGCCAATGTCAAGGAACTATGGAAACACCTCTAGCCTGCTTCAACCAGCGAATGACGGACTCCTGGCTGGTTGGTTACAGCAGCCAGGAATTTGCCAACCTGACTCAACAACGCCTCCAGCAACTATCCACCTGGGAAAAGCCGCCAACAATCCTCCTGGCAGAGCGAAATCCTATCTACTTCCTATCAGGTTTTATGGCGGCCTGCATTGCCAACTGCCCCCTCTTCCTGGGCAACCCCAATTGGGCCACTACTGAATGGCAGCAGGTGTTAGAACTCGCCCAACCCAATCTCATCTGGCAGGAAACAGGAACTATCCCTCCTCGCCTGATGGATGGCAGAAACACCAGCACTTCCCCCTTCTCCCTTCTTCCTCCCCCTTCCCCGCCCCCAATTCTGATTCCTACCAGTGGCACTTCCGGCAAAATCCGCTTCGCCATTCACACCTGGCAAACTCTGATCGCTTCGGTTCGAGGCTTTCAGCAATATTTTGAATTGGCCCCAGTAAACTCCTTTTGCATCTTGCCGCTTTACCACGTCAGCGGATTGATGCAGTTTCTCCGTTCTTTCACATCGGGGGGCAGGCTGGTGATCCTCCCCTTTAAGGCAGTTGAAGCCGGAGAAGGGGAGAGTGTGGAACCTGAAGCGTTTTTTCTATCTCTGGTGCCAACCCAACTCCAGCGCTTACTGAATCAGCCAGAACGGATTCCCTGGCTATCGCGGTTTCAGACAGTTCTGGTTGGGGGCGCACCTGCCTGGCCTGACCTGCTGGAAGTTGCAAGGCTGCACAGAATTCGGCTGGCTCCCACCTATGGTATGACCGAAACCGCTTCCCAGATAGCTACACTCAAACCCAGGGATTTTTTAGAAGGAAAAAATGGCTGCGGTCAGGTATTGCCCCATGCTCAAATCACTATTTTTAACTCAATGGGCGATCGCTTAGGCCCCCACCAGACAGGGATCATTACAGTCTGGGCAAAGTCCCTCGCTTTGGGATATTACCCCAGTCAACCAGACACTCCAAATGGGTCAACTAGCTCCCCATTGCGAGCAAAAAACCTGAAGATGGATGGATTTCGCTCTTTCCAACCTTTCTTCAAGCAACCAGGACTTCAGACGGATGATCTGGGGTTTTTTGATGAACAGGGGTATCTTCACATCGTTGGGCGCACCAGCGACAAAATCATTACAGGTGGAGAGAATGTGTTTCCTGCCGAGGTTGAGGCGGCAATTCGGGCAACAGGGTTGGTGCAGGATGTCTGTGTTATGGGAATCCGCGATCGCCACTGGGGCCAAATCATTACCGCGATATACGTTCCCTCCCATGCCAGCACTTCTCAGCAAGATTTGCAAACCGCACTGGCTAACCAGCTAAGTAAATTCAAGCAACCCAAACAGTGGATCGCAGTTGCCCACCTACCCCGTAATGCTCAGGGAAAGATTGATCGGCAACAGGTGAAGAACTTGTTCGACCGTTTCATACACTCATAGAGACGATTCTGAAAGGTTATTAGTGAGTGTTAAAAAGTAACCTGCAAGAAGATATAGAGCGGCAGATTGCATTTTCCTGCCGAAAAAAGTGTTAGTGCCCAAATCGTAATGATGGAGGGTAGTCCTAAAGATGTAAGGATAGAAAAGACGAAGTTATCTCAATTGCATCATGTCAACTGCTCCGCTTACCTGTCCTAGCGGTAACTCTACTCATGTCGTCAAGAACAGCAAAATCCATAACGGTAAACAGAAC